>CAXTGN010000211.1:0-8042 GCA_964243455.1 uncultured Acidobacteriaceae bacterium | reverse complement strand
CCAACCGGTTTCCTGGAAGCCGCCATGCGTTGCTGAGGCACGCTTTCCTCGATCCGAAGCTCCTTGGGAACAGGGACTTGGTGGAGCGACAAAACGTTGTCACGGAGTGTGTAGTAAGGCTTCGCGTAATCGAGTCGGTGTCCGTGCGGATCGGCGCAGCGAAAATATGGACTTGAGACTCGACTAACATCGTCGACATACAGGCCGATGACGACCAGATCATGCTCGATCTGGCTGTGCTCTAGATACGCCAGGTATTCCTGATCGATCCCGATCCCGTCGATGGCGAAATTAAATACCTCGAGGCATGGGGTCGACTTTTCGATCAGATCGCCATAGCGCTGCCGGTTGCTGACCCCCAGGCCTGCGGTTTGAGAGTCGCCAAACAGCAGCACGCGAAACACCCCGGGCGCGCGTTCCGTCGCAAACTCATGTTCCGAGCGGAAGCCGGCCGAATTACTGCGGAGCAGATACCCGCCGCTTTCGTGCGGAAGGCGACCCTTGAAGCTCGGCGTATACGTCAACCCGATGCGCGGATGGTAGGCCAAATGAGATTGCCAGATCATCGCGCCGTTTTCTTGCCGTAGCGTTCGGCCATGCGCGCGCGCCGTTCGACGACGAGCTCATATTGTTCCTGAGGCCAGTTCGAGTAGTAGTCGGTTCTCTTCAGCGCTTCCGAGCCGGCCAGGACTGCGCCGATCCGGTTGGCGACGACGATGAAATACAACTCGCCGGGGCGCGATCCGCTGTAGCGGCTGAACATGGTTTTCGTAACGCCCGTGTTCAGGAAGACGTCGTCGGAGATCATCTCGGCATTAAGACCTTCAACGAACTCGGAGATGCCCCACTGCCACTGGACGCGCGGTGGAAAAGCGATCACGCGCGTCGAAAGCTTTGGGGTATCGCGAAGCTCGATCGTCTTCTCGCGAATGAACTCGCGAACGTTGCCTTCCATGTACACCTTGATGTCCACCTGGCCAGCGAGAATGGCGCTACGGGCATAGGGGCAGGGCGGGAATTTGCCGACATAGAAGCTGTTGTTGGCCGCCACGAACGCGTTGAGCCAAGTCCAGAGATCCTGCTCGATAGCTGCGGAAAGCGAAGTGCCTGGGGTCGAATCGGTCGGAACATTCGATTGTGTCTCGTTCACGATCTGCATTAATTGGGCCCTTTCAAGCTAAAACATCGTGTAACAGTAGGGGTCGACGTCTCCGTCGGTTCCGACACCCTCGGCGCGCAGGGCGGCGATAATCTCTTTCAGCCGCTGGCCTGAGGTCGCAAGGCGAGTCTCACCTTGCTTAGTCCAGTGCTCGACCAGGGCCTCGATAAGGCCGTCTGCATCGCCGCCGCCGGGAAATTCGAAATCCTTCGGCGTCAACTGGGGTAGGCTTGGCTGCAGGAAGTAGGTGGCGCGGTCAGGCTCGCCAGCGGGAGCGAAGTAGCTGGGTGTCTCTTCGGCGGCTGCAGGCGCAATCACCTCATCGAAAAGGGCGTGGGCAAGGGTGGTCGCCTCTCCGTTCTCGGCAGGTGCCGGCACGGCATCAATCAAGTTCATGCAAAACCCTCCAGTCAACGGCCTCCTTCCAGGCCGGCTGCTCGCTTTTCCATAGCAGCCTGTCCTCGATCACCAGCAGGTCGATGTCGGTGCGCATGAAGCAGCGGTAAGCGTCCTGCGGCGTGCAAACAATAGGCTCGCCGCGGACATTGAAGGAAGTGTTCACCAGTACGGGACATCCGGTCAGCTCCTCGAATGCAGAAAGAAGGCGGGCGAAATCCGGATTGCGCTGGGGATCAACGGTCTGCACGCGAGCACTGCCGTCGACATGAGTGACGGCCGGGATGATACTTCGCGTCTGGTTGATGATCGCCAGCATGTCGTCGCTTTCGGCAGGCATCGGCGGTGTGGCGAGAACGTGCTCCGTTTTTACGGGGGCGACGAGCAGCATGTAGGGGCTCTCCTTTTCGAGATCGAAATACTCCGAAACGCGGTTCGCGAGGATCGCCGGCGCAAACGGGCGAAAGCTTTCGCGAAACTTGACTTTGAGGTTCATGAGGCTTTGCATCTCGGGGCGGCGCGGGTCACCGAGGATCGATCGAGCCCCGAGCGCCCGCGGACCGAACTCCATCCGTCCAGCAAAATAGCCCACGACCTTGCCGTCTGCGAGTGCTGAGGCCACCGTCCGTGACAATTCGTCTGGATCCGCGATCTGGTGGCTAGGCCAGCCCTGGCGATCAAGGATCGCGGCCACCTCGTGCGGCGCGAAACGGGGTCCCAGCAGGCTCCCCGACAGCGCATCGTGCGGGTTTACGACCCGCGGCGCCTTGAACAACTGATGCGACACCAAAAGCGCTGCGCCGAGCGCACCGCCGGCATCGCCGGCCGCAGGCTGGATGAACAACTCATCCAGCCCGGATTCGCGGAGCACCCTGCCATTCGCCACACAGTTCAGCGCAACGCCACCCGCCATCGTGAGCCGCTTCGTCCCCGTCAATCGTCGGGCATGAGCGACGAGCTTCAAAATGACGTCTTCAATCACCTGCTGGATCGAAGCAGCGAGATCCATCTGCTTCCGTGTAATCAAAGCTTCCCGCTCCCGCGCCGGGCCCCCAAACAGATCATCGAATTGTTTGTTGGTGATGAACGCCGAATCAAGATAGCCGAAGTAACTCGTGTCGAGACGAAAGGAACCGTCATCCTTCACGTCGATGAGCTTGTCGCGGATCAGGCTTGCATAACGGGGTTCCCCGTAAGGCGCTAAACCCATCAGCTTGTATTCGCCGGAATTCACCTTGAAACCGCAGTAGTACGTCATGGCGCTGTACAGCAGTCCAAGCGAGTGCGGGTAGCGGATTTCCTCGATCGCTTCGATCTGCGCACCATCGCCAAACCCGAGCGTGCAGGTCGCCCACTCACCTACGCCGTCAACTACCAGGATCGCGGCACTCTCAAACGGCGACGGGTAAAAGCAGCTGGCGGCATGGGCCATATGGTGTTGGGTGACGAGCAGCCGAGGCCGCTCGCCGAGAGTCGCCTCGATGTCCTCCCCAAAGCGGGCCTTGGCGCCAAGCATGCCACGGCATGCCGCGGCGAAGTGTTCGCGGCCTCCTGGCGCCACCGTCACCGCGTTCTTGACCACACGATCCAGCGAAAGCAGCGGATCGTCGTAGAGCACCACGCCGTCCAGCTCCGAAGGCTCGATGAAAGCCTCGCCGAGGCAGTAATTGATGGCATGTCGCGGGAACCGGGGGTCGTGCTTCTTGCGCGAGAACCGCTCTTCCTGCGCCGCGGCAAGGATCTCCCCATCCCGCACGATTGCAGCCGCGGCGTCATGGTAATAAGCCGAAACGCCCAGGACGTATCCCATTTGCGTGGTTCCCTCAAATTGTCTATTGCAAATCACTCTAAAGCACAATGCTGTCTGTACCTCTTCGCGTTGTATCGTCAAGAGCGAAGTGGAGGAATTTGATTATATTCCGGAGTTGCTGCTGGCAACTGACGACAACAGGCCGCACAAATCGTGTCTGGCTGAACGCGCAAAGAGTCCGCTGAAATGGCTCCCCGGAAGCCCGGGATGGCGCGTCTAGACTCGTAAAAGGGCCGCTGCGAAGCTGGCACGCTTCTGTGCAATGTCCAGACCAAGGACCGCCCCGATGTCACAGCCGTTTGCTCCCGGAACTCGCGTCCCGGCAGTCCCGCATTTCTACGTAACGCCCCGCCACGTTCGCGGAGGAGCGTCTTCCAGAATTGAAGTGGCGAGTTGACGAGGTCAGATCCGCCACGCCATTGACGAGCACTTCGGACCCGTCGAACATCTCACCAGCCGATGGCTCGCCCATTCCGGGTCATCTACCCGCAGGCAAAGCTGAGACGAACTTCGCGAGCAGGTCGCGCGCTTTTGGTCAGTCCACCTGCTGTCCTTCAGCCACGGATTGGTACCCACAAACGCCTTTAGCGGAAGTGATCTGTCTGAGACGAGTGAGTGAGGCTTCGGCCTCACTCACTCATGCCGGCGGCTAGTCTTCGCCGGCACCGTCGTGCGGATCGTCTGCGATCTCGAACTTCGAGAGCCGCTTCATGCTAGTGGCGTGGATCTCAGCGATCCGTTGCTTGGGCTGCCCTTCGGCTTCGACCTCTCGACACCGCAGGGTTCCTTCGAGAGTGAAGAGTTGGCCTTTCTGGAGTGTCCGGGCGAACTTGGACAAGCCCTGCCAAGCGTAGACGCGGTGCCTTCGGTGCGGGTCTCGTATTCGCCCTTGTCATTCTTCCAGCTCTCCTGTGTAGCGATGTTGAGGACCACGTACTCGCGGTTGTTCTGGGCGGTCTTGGCTTCTGCGTTCTGTCCGAGGCGGCCGATGAGAATGACTTTGTTGAACATGGTGTGATTGCTCCGTTTCGTCTGTTGTCGCTGGATGCGGTACATGCTTGCCCGGAGGGTGTGCCGCCATTTCCTCCCTCGGCGACTGGGGTGGATCTGCGGAAGGGGACCCAAGCTCGTCTTGGGGCAGGAGTCCACACCTGAAAGGGAGCGAATCGGGTTCAGGGAAGGAGAGCGTGCGTCCGAAGGGCGGGGATGTTTTTGGCGCGGCACGCTGGACGCAGACAGAAAGGCAAACGGACGGGAGCCTGGCGTGTTTTAACAACTGGCACTCATCCCGTGAGTCGCAGAAGCCTGCCTAGAGCGTCTTCACCAGCGAGAGGCTGGCTGGCAAAGGGTGGAGCGAAACCCTACCCTTCTCGTCCTTCCTCACCCTGCGGCCCTAGCTGGTTCCATGCATACTCCCAGCCACGCGCGTGGCGTCGGGCTTCTGCCGTGCGATCTCAAGGATGTTGCCGAGGGAGTAGTTGTGAAACCGTCCCATGGCGGTGAGGTAGGCGGTAAGGGCTTCGGAGTCTCCGGCCTCTAGCACAGCCGCTTGGAAGACGCTGGTAAGGCTCGCGTCTCCCACATTCCCACAACCACGACGACGAGATTAGATATGAACAGAAAGGCAGCAGCTACTGCTTCACCTGAAGCGGAAAAGGAAAGCAATCCAATGTGGGTTCTTGCAGATGCGAGGGTGCCGTAAGCATCTCGGCCTCGATCACATGGGTTTACGGCTGGCGGCTTCTTTGCGGGTTGCTCTCCAGTAGAGCCCGTCTCCGCTTTGCCACCGGCTTCATTCTCTTAGGGATCCCTACACCAAACGTCAAAAACCCTACGCTAGAGCCCCGAGGCCGAGCGAGGCCAACTTCCGACAACGGCGTTCATGCGGACTTACTACCTTCACGAAAGTCCTATTTTCATAGTTGACGACGGCCCAGGTTGCACGATAGTCTCCTACGTAAATAGGAGACGCTGTGATCGGACGAAGAAAAGGTTCAACTGCCCTCACGGCCCTCGAACTGCAGCTTATGCAGGCACTCTGGGATAACGGACCAAGCACTGTTGCGGAAGTGCAGGAAAATCTGAAGTCTTCAAGAGAGCTCGCGTACACCACTGTGCAAACGGTGCTCAACACGCTGGAGCGCAAAAAGAGGGTTCGCAGGAAGCTGTCTGGACGTGCATATTCCTATGAGGCGGCAACCTCGAAAGAAGGAGTGCTGAAGCAGGCCGTCAGAGAGCTTGCTGAGCAGATGTTTGGAGGTTCTTCTGAAGATCTTGTCATGAGCCTGGTGAAGAGCCGTCACGTGGACGCCGCTCGTATCGCCAGCCTGAGCCGAAGGATTGCGGACGAGGACGCGGAAGATGCATAGCCCCATCAGCGTGATTAGCTCCTATTTTCTGAATAGCCTTTGGATGACACCTCTGTTTTGGACGGCTGGATGTCTTGCATGCTGGGTGACGAAGCGTCTGGATTTTGATACAACGCACAAGATCTGGGTTCTGGTCCTCTTCGCAGCCGTGTTGGTGCCCTCACTTCCGATAGCGCTCGCGGTTCTACACCCGTCGGTGGCCAAGACTTTGTGGAGCGTTCCGGCTACTTCACATCCAAACGTGAAGATCATCAGCACCTGGGGTGACATTTCTGCCCGTGCCTCGCTGCCACACAGTTTGCAAGGAGTGCTGAGTCTCCTCTACATCGGGCTACTGATTGTCTTCTGTGGTCGATTCCTACGAAGTGCCATGTTAACTTCTGACCTGGCCAGTCGAGCCCGCCTCTGCACACTGGCTCCGCATCTCGAAAGTGTCAGGCGTGAACTTGCACGATGCTTCAGGGTTGATCCGGTCATTTTCGAGACGGACGATCTGCCCGGCCCAGTCACAGTGGGAGTGCGCAGGGCTGTTGTCCTTCTGCCTTCCGGCTTCATTCAGGCAACTGAGCTGGACGACTTCCGAGTAGCCCTTGCGCATGAATGCGTTCACCTCGCGCGACGTGACTTCGTCAAGAACATTTTCTATCAGTGTCTGAGCCTGCCAGTAGCTTTCCACCCCTTCAGCTGGCTCATCAAGAACCATATTGCGCAAAGTAGAGAACTGCTCTGCGACCAAGTGGCCGTTCAGCGGTCCGTCGACTCTCGGGTATACGTTCGCTCCCTCTTACGGCTTGCGATGCTGGTTGCTTCGAGCCCGCAAACCTCTACCTTCAACACCATCGGAATCAACGATGCCAACATCTTGGAGAAGCGCGTTATGGAATTGAGAACCGCGAAGTCAGGGGTCACAAAGAGCCTGCGTTTATGTCTCGTCCCAGCAGGTCTGATTTGTCTCTCTGCAGCAACTCTTGTGGGGGTAGCTGCTCCGATCGCCTCGACAGGGGTCGAAACCGCACAAACTGGACATGTCGAAAGGATATTCCACGTCGGCAAGGATGTTAGTGCACCCGTTCTCGTGCGACAAGCTGATCCGGAGTTCCCAGCGACATACAAGAAGCAGGATGGAAAGATGTCAGGAACCTGCGAGGTCGCCTTAGTAGTGGATACTTCAGGCACTCCGCGCAACGTACACATCGTGCGGTCATCAACGAAGCTTTCGATAAAGAAGCGGTGAAGGCTGTTCAGCAGTACCGTTTTAAGCCAGGGTTGCACTCAGGGAAGCCAGTGCCGGTGGACCTCTTGGTCGACGTCAACTTTCAAAAGTTCTGACGTGCGTGAAGGGTGCTGATTCCAGAGACCCGGCTCGCGAGCGGGGTCTCCCGTCTAACGCACAGTTCGGCCTGGAACTTGGGAAGCAGTTTAGTACGCGAAGTCGCATTAGCGGAAGCAATCGTGCCGGTGGCAAGTCTGGAGGCGACTCATCTAGCATTGCGCAAACGACCGTTTAAGCAAGCGTACTCCCGCCAAAATGAATTTCGACATTCTGGGGTTGCAAGAGATTATTGCGATTGCTTTCCCGCTGGCGATAGCTTTGCGCAACGAAGTATTAACGTACGATGTGTGACGTTTGGCGTAGGGCGGGGCAAGCTGTAACCATCTTCATTCTGAAGCGCCGACCGGAAGGTTCTTAGCGGCAGCGCCGTCCGGCGTGCCCGATCAAAGGTTTTCTGCGTTTCAGCAAAGCGATCAAGACCCCAAGCAGCCTGTCGGCCAACCCGCGCAGGGCTCGGGCATGATGGTGTCCTGACGCCCGCAAGCCGTCGTACTGCTTCCGGCTTCTGCTATCACAGCAGAGGCTGCTTGTCGCCCAGTAGAACACCGCGTTGCGCAAGCGAGGACTGCAAGCCTGACGCATGCCGACGGTTTTTCTCTTGCCGCTTTGCCTGGTCACCGGGGCCGTTCCGGCGTAACAGCGCAGCCTCGTAATCCCGTTCTCGGATTGGCCTGAAGCCTCCGTCAGGAGAGTTGCGGCGACGGCAGGACCGACGCCAGGAGTAGATAAGATCAGACCGGCGTCACATGGGGACTGATCTGTTCCGGCGTTCGTCTCAGTCATCGCGCTCAGAAGGCGCTTGATGCGGTTGCCGACCTCACGGAGTTGCTCCTCGATCAGTTTCACATGAGGAAGCAGCAGTTGAACATGCTCACAGGATGATTCGGCTGCGCCTGGAGCCAGGACGAGCGGCGCTGTCTTGAGGGCCGAGAGCACCTTTTCCGCTGTAAACTTCCGGATTCGGTTCGCCTTGAG
>CAXTGN010000210.1:0-8111 GCA_964243455.1 uncultured Acidobacteriaceae bacterium | reverse complement strand
TCCCTGAACCGGTTCCGCGTCTGTACGGCCTTAGGCCCCACTCCGTAAGTACGCTTGGCTTCCGCAACCAGAAGGCCCGGCGAAGACTTGGCGCTTCAACTGCCGACATCGGCGTTTATGGGGACTTGTGGTGTTCGCTTTCACGAAGGGTCATCTAACGGAGGCGCAATCGCTCGGAAGCCGCAGGATCAAGGCTTACGTCATGCCTTCAGAAATGTTCGGGTGAGCCTCGGGACGACGATGGGCTGATCGAGCCATATCAGGTGTCCAGAATCTTGAACAAATTGGAAATGCCCGTGGGGCGCAATCGATGCCATCTGTTCTCCCAGGGTTGGCGGTCCTTCCATGTCTCTGTCACCCATCAGGAAAAGCGTGGGCGGCTTCAGGTTCTTGAGTTCGGGACGGAGTGCGTAACTCATGGGCTTCAGGAACTCGCGATGCGCTTGCGCCACCATGGAGTCCCATGCGAGCGCGGCGCCTGGCAGTTGCGCCGCTGCAAGGGACGTCGCAAGCATTTCCTTCGAGGCTCGATCGCGATTTGCCATCAGCACGCGGTACTCCATCCGTGTGCTCTCCAAGGAGGGCGGTGGCTGTTGGGAGCGCGGCGGGGGCATTCGCTCGGGCCTCTCCGGCGCCGAACCCGCCGAGCCCCCCAGGAGAACGACCTTCGTGACGCGTTCCGGAGCCGTCAGGGCGAACACAAGTGCCCAGTACCCGCCGATGGAACAGCCTGCAATCGCGGCACGTTCCAGGTGTAGGCTGTCAAAGAGGCTCGTCATAAAGTCGACAGCTTGTTGGCGAATCGGCACGCCGGCGTAATCCAGCTTGTCGGTCAAACCGCACCCCGGCCGGTCCGGAGCGTAGATATGGAAGTCTGATTCAAGCGTACCGATCAGCGGGGCAAACTGTGCAAGGGTTGCGCCCCCGCCATGGATCAGAACGAGCGGCTCCCCTGTCCCCGCCTCAAAGATCCGCACAGAGAGGTTTGGCTTCTTGATCCGGACGAAAGAAGACTTTCCCCGAACGTGGCAAGATTCGAAAAGGCGCTCTTCAGTCGCTCGGTATCTATCCAGTTCCAGGTTTGCTTGGCCTTGCATCGCGCCGAAGACCCCACTCGGAGCAAGGCCGAGTGGCAGGGTCGCGGCAAATTTGCTGCAGAAACTGCGTCGCGTCATCATGACGGACACTCTGCCACAAGGACCTTGTGTTCGAGCCTTAACAAAACGTTGACATGTAGACTACGGCAGAAGCGGCGGTGACCAATGCGAATAGCCTTCGGGCAGTTTGTTGTCGACACTCAGGCAGAGCGCTTACGCAAGAACGGTACCGAGTTAAAGCTGCGTGAACAGCCGCTGCACATTCTTCTCGCTCTTCTGCGTAGCCCAGGTGAGGTGGTCTCGCGCGAGACACTTCGCGAGCAGCTTTGGGGCAGCAGTACCTATGTAGACTTCAACAACGGATTGAACACAGCGATGAGTCGCTTGCGAGAGGCGCTGGAGGACACTTCCAAAGATCCTGTTTGGATCGAAACGATTCCGAAGCGGGGCTACCGTTTCGTCGGCTCGCTGCCCCGTCCCGCGGCAGTCGCGGCCTACCTCAAAGGCCACCACGTCATCTCTCCCCATAGCCCCGAGTCCATGCAAAAATCGCTGGCTTTCTTCGAGGAAGCGATTGCGCTCGATCCCTCCTACCCACTCCCGTACCATGGGGCGGCCCTGGTTTGCATCCTGCGTTGTTTGCTCGATGACCTGCGTCCGAAAGAGGCGCTTCCAACGGCCGACGGCTTTTTGCAGCGGGGCTTGCGTTGTCCCCAGAAGGCCGGCATGGTCTACAACACACTCGCCATGCTCCGTACCTTTGAGCGGCGGTGGGATGAAGCGGAAAATGCAAGCCGCGAAGCGTTAGCCCTGGAGCCCGACAACTCCTACGTACGTATGATCCGCGCTCAGCTGTTGAGTTGTCGCGGGCAGCATGAGGCAGCGGTCCAGGAAGCCTCGACGGCGGTGGATCTAGACCCCGTACAATCCCGAGCGCATATGCACCTGATCATGACGCTCTACTATGCCCGAAGATGGCAGGACTGCGTTCGCGCAGGCAGAGCGGGACTGGAAGTGTGCCCTGATCCCTACATCGGCATCTACACATCTCTCGCTCTGCTGGAGTTGGACAGTCCCGAGGAAGCCTTGAAGATCAGTGCGCAAACCAGGCGTTCCGGAAACCTGCAAGCCGTCGAGCTCGCATTCAACGCGTACATCGCAGCGAAAGCTGGGCACCAGGATGAGGCCATTGCAGCGCTGACGTTCCTCAGGAAAACTCGAGTGCATCGTTACGTCCCGAACATCACTCTATGCTGGCTTGAGCTTGCGCTCGGTCACGATCATGCAGCTATGAAATGGCTGTTGTTGGCCCGCCGCGAAGCTGAGCCGTACCTCGCCTGGGCTGATGTCGCTCCGATGTACGATCGGCTACAAACCCACGCCGCTTGGGATTGATGGCCGCGTGACCCAATGCTCGCCACGAGCGAAGGGCCGAAGAAGTCCTGTTGAGTCCTTCTAAGTCGCACTAGCGAAACTATCCGTCGCTCACCGTACTCTGTCATGCAGCAGGCGCAGCTCTGTTCTTCCCTTTCCAGCGAAAAATGAGAACAACGACCAGAGTGCAGAGGACCAACGCTCGGAGCGGATAGATCATCGCCAAGGTATCCCGCTTGCCCGAGAGATCTACGACAAGCCCGAGTATCGTGATCAGAATATTGATCATCCACTTGTCCAAGGGTTCAGGAGGCTTTCCAGCCTTCCAATGCCAAAGACTTTCGGCAGTCGGTAGGTAGGCGATAGACATCACCGTTTGAAACCCTATGAAGCCGACCCAACCGGCTTTCGTCACCATCCATGCTGCAGCAGCTATGCCTGCAATACACAAAGAGAGGTATTCGTTGCGAGTGAACCCGATCCTTTGTCGCCCTTGTCCGAGGAAAAGTACAAGCAGGATTACTGTGACTTGGAAGCAATCAGCCACATTCAGAGCGGCTTTGATGAGACTGCGATCCTTGCCCGCAAGGTACGATGCCAGGCTCATGGCGACACCGATCTCAAAAATCAGCCACGTGGCAACCCGGGGCGAAATCTCTCCACGAAGGAAGCGCAAGCAATAGCGCGTCCCAACATAGACCACGAGCGCGACGACCGCGAAAGCCGCTACATTCGTTAGGTTCACGCAGCCGGATTCTCCTCGTCAGCAACGCATCCGCTGCAGAGCAAGGATAGTGCCCTGAAGTCGCGCCATGGAAATCTCCTGTCCACGGAAACCAAGCGCTCTCCTCATGCATACGGACCATCCAGCTATCGGATCGGCGCACAGAAGCACAACCCGTTACCGTCCGGATCGGTCACAGCAAACTCGCGCAAACCCCAGGTCTGGTCGACCGGTGCCGTGTGAATCGGAGATTCGGGCCGCTGCGTGGTATCGAGACCCCTGGCGCAAAACGCGCGGTACCGCTCATCCACGTCCTCCACGAAAACGCGTTGCAGCGATCCAAAGGTTCCATCGCCCGCGTGACGGGAAAGCTGCAACAGCGCCCCGTCCTTGACCAGAAAGGCAACGCCATTCGCGGTCTCCCCGTCGGCATCGGCGGGCCATCGGCGCTCGAAGTCGAGGATCTCCGTGTAGAACCGGACAGATCGGCCCAGGTCAGAGGCCTTGATCACAGGAACAATCTTCATAGCTCGTCACCCAACAGGATTGAAACAGCATACCGCCCGCTGTCGCCGGTCTGTCGACCTTCGCCGATGATCCCTGAAAGCGTCTCGGAAGGGTTCGCCCCGGGCTGATACTATGCCTGCCATGAAAAATCTTGTGCCGTTTCTCTGGTTCAACGACAACGCCGAAGAAGCCGCCGAGTTCTATCTGAGTGTCTTCCCGCACGCCCGCAGGCTCGACGTGGTGCGTCCGGAAGGTATCGGTCCCTGGCCCGCGGGCAAAGTCGCCACGATCACCATCGAACTGGAAGACCAGGAGATGGTCTTTCTCAACGGTGGCCCCGCTCACCGGCTCACCCCCGCCTTTTCGTTCTTCGTTCGCTGCGACTCTCAGGAAGAGATCGACACCTATTGGGACAAGCTGATCGAAGGCGGTAAACCCATGGCCTGCGGCTGGCTCGCAGACCGCTTCGGCCTTTGCTGGCAGATCGTACCCCGCCACATCGGCCATCTGATCCGCCACCCCAAAGCCATGCAGGCCATGATGGGCATGGTCAAAATAGACGTCGCCACCCTGGAGGCCGCAGCACAGGAACCCTGAGCCCTTCACGTAGCACGCGAAACGTTCAAACCGCCCACTCCCTCCCAAGCCATCCACCTACAACCTACAACCCAGAACCTAGAACCTAGAACCTACAACCCTGAACCTACAACCCTGAACCTACAACGCCCTCCCGCCTCAGCTATCCTCATACGGTGACCCACAAGCTCTCCATCCGCGACCTCGATCTTCGTGACAAGCGCGTTCTCATCCGTGTCGACTTCAACGTCCCGCTGGCGGACGGCCTCATCACCGACGACACGCGGATTCGGGAGACCCTTCCGACGATCGAACTCGCCCTGCGTCAGCGGGCCAAGGTCATCCTCGCCGCCCATCTCGGCCGCCCCAAGGGCAAGCCCGTCGCCTCCATGAGCCTGCGGCCGGTCGCCACGCGGCTCCGCGAACTCCTCGATCACGTCCTCGGCCCCGACGAGAACGTCGGCTTCTCGCCCGACTGTATCGAAAGCGGCCAGACCCTTCTTCTCGAAAACCTCCGGTTCCATCCGGAAGAGGAAGAAAACGATCACCACTTCGCCGAGCAGCTCGCCAATCTCTGCGATGTCTACATAAATGACGCGTTCGGCGCCGCCCATCGTGCCCACGCCTCCACAGAAGGCATCGCCCGCGTCATTCGCGAACGTGGCGGGCAGGCAGCCGCCGGTCTTCTCATGCAGAAAGAGCTCGACTACCTCGGGGAAGCCGTCACCGAACCGAACCGTCCCTTTGTCGCCATCATCGGCGGCGCCAAGGTCTCCGACAAGATCGAAGTCATCAATGCCCTGCTCGAAAAAGTCGACGCCCTCCTGATCGGTGGCGCCATGGCCTATACCTTCCTGAACGCCCGGGGCCAGACCACCGGCAAAAGCCTCGTCGAACACGACAAAATGGACATCGCCAAAACCGCCCTTGAAAAGGCCGCGGAGCGCGGCATCCGCTTCCTCCTTCCCGTCGATCACATCCTCGCAGACAGGTTCGCCGCCGACGCGCACACCGAGGTCTTCTCCGGCAACGGTCCTTTCCCAGCCGAGAGCATGGCCCTCGACATCGGACCGGCAACGATCAAACTCTTCTCCGCCGAAGTCGCCGACGCCCGCACCGTGATCTGGAACGGTCCCATGGGTGTCGCGGAGTTCGCGCCCTTCGCCCGCGGCACCGACGCTGTCGCCGAGGCGCTCGCCTCCAATAGCGACGCCGTCACCATCGTGGGTGGCGGCGACTCCGTAGCCGCGATCGGCAAATCCGGGTTCGCCGACCGGATCAGCCATATCTCCACGGGTGGCGGCGCCAGTCTCGAGTTCCTCGAAGGCAAAACACTCCCCGGCGTCGACGCTTTGTCAGAAAGCGCGAAAACGCGTTAAAACCCACTTAAGGAGGCCACTTTTTTGCACGTTTTTGGCCCCCTTTTCGCCGATTCAACCCGCCCGGAGCCCTCGCCTGATGCGCAAGCCGATTATTGCCGGCAATTGGAAAATGTACAAAACGCCGCGCGAATCCCTGGCTTTTCTGGACGCATTTTTTCCCCTCGTCGAAGGCCACACCCGCGACGAGATCCTCGTCCTCCCCACCATGAGCTCGCTTGCCTACGTGCTCGACGCCGTCCAGGGTACCAACGTCCGCGCCGGGGCGCAGAACATGCACTGGCTCAACGAAGGCCCCTACACCGGCCAAACCTCGCCGACCATGCTCGTCTCACTCGGTTGTCGTGATGTGCTACTTGGACATTCCGAGCAAAGGCTCTATTTCAACGAGAGTTACGAGCGGGTCAACCTCAAGCTCAAGGCCGCCATCAACCATGGCATCACCCCTCTGGTCTGCTTTGGCGAACTGCTCGCGGAGCGCGAAGACGGCAAGACAGAGGAGGTCCTGCGCCTGCAGATCCGCACCGCTCTGCGCAACATCTCCGCTACCGAGGCCCGCCGCCTGGTCATCGCCTACGAGCCTATCTGGGCCATCGGCACCGGCTCCACAGCCTCCCCTGAGATCGCCGGAGCGGCCCACCGCTACATCCGGCAGGAGCTGAAACACTGCTGCGGCGAAGCTGCGGCCGGGAATACCCGCATCCTGTACGGCGGCTCCGTCAAACCCGACAACATCGCCTCCCTCATGGCCCAGGAAAACATCGACGGAGTCCTCGTAGGCGGCGCAAGTCTAGTCCCTACAACATTTGCAGAGATCATCCACTACGCCTCGGAAGCGGACCCGGACGTGCACGGGAGGGCCGAGTTGTAGGTTGTAAGTTCTAGGTTCTAAGTAGAAGCCATTCTTCGCGACTGCAAACAATGCCCAGACCTGCCCCACTTATCAGCCTGCAACTTACAACCGCATTACCGCACCACTCCAGCCTGATCCACCGGCCAGTACACAAACGCCGCCCTGCCATAAATTAGATCGCGCGGCACCGGACCGAAGTCCCGGCTGTCACTCGATATGGAGCGATGGTCCCCCATGACGAAGTATTCGCCAGCCGGAATCACCTGATCCGGAATCGAGCGATCGTCCTGAAACCGTTCCGGCACATACGGCTCGTTCTGCTGGACCCCGTTCACCGAAACCAGTCCATGATCGACGGAAAGCGAGTCTCCCGGCAGCGCAATCACCCGCTTGATGTAGCTTTTCGTGTGATCGTGCGGGTAGTAAAAAACCACCACATCCCCACGCTGAATTTTTTCGAACTGGTATGCAAATTTATTGATGAAAAGCCGGTCCTGATCCTCCAACCGGGGCAGCATACTCGTGCCCTCCACCCGGACAGGCTGATACAGAAACAGAATAATCACCAAAGAAACCACCAACGAAACGACAAGATCCCCCAACCATGCGCGGAGGCTCAATGCTCGCTGGGCTAAGCCTTGAGGGGCACCCGGAGGGAGCCCTTCCTGTTCTGAGCTGGGGTGACCACTTTTGTTCATTGATGAGCTTACGTTTGGGGACCCGCAACAACGTTCTTCAGTTTAGACGTAGTTGACACTTTAGGGGTTCGACGTCCCACAGATGGGGGAAGCAAGGGATGTTGCGCCTGCGCTAGAATGGGGCGTAGTCGCAAACCACCATGGCCACTCTGACGACGCCTCCGGTAGCTGTAACAGAACGGACTTCAGGTCGTTCTGTCTCAGATCTACAGACTCTTACGACGGAGAGGCTAAATGAAGCCTCCGCCGGCCTGGACACAAAGTCCGCCCTCGAGATCGCCCGCATCATCAATCAGGACGACGCAAAAGTCGCCAGCGCGGTGAAGAAAGCTCTTCCGGAGATCGCCCTCGTCATCGATACGGTTGCCCGGTCCTTGCGGGACGGTGGCCGCCTCATCTACGTCGGCGCAGGATCGTCAGGCCGCATTGCGTCGCTGGACGCGTCTGAGTGCCCCGCGACCTTCTCCACAGATCCGCAGCAGGTTCAATACCTCATGGCGGGCGGCCCCAAAGCTCTCGCCAGTGCCTCTGACGTAAACGAGGATTCCCCGGAAATCGGCCAGCGGGACGTGGCAAAACGGCGCCCAACCCGCAAAGATGTGATTATCGGCATCTCGGCTTCGGGTCGTACACCGTACGTGGTTGGCGCTGTGGAATATGCTCGGGCCCGCGGTGCGAAGACCGCCGCGATCACCTGCAATCCGAATTCGGACCTCTCCCAGGTTGCGGACATTACCATCACCGCCGAGGTTGGCCCGGAGGTCATTACCGGTTCCACCCGCATGAAGGCGGCGAGCGCCCAGAAGATGATCACCAACATGATCACGACGGGGGCGATGACCCGGCTCGGCTACGTGTACGACAACCTCATGGTCAACGTGCACATGAAAAATGCCAAGCTGG
>CAXTGN010000209.1:758-8141 GCA_964243455.1 uncultured Acidobacteriaceae bacterium | reverse complement strand
GCGCGGCCTATAGTCCAAACCATGTGCTGCAAACCTATCGCGGAGCCCTGGTTCAAGCAGCGAACCCGGATTCCAAGTGCATGACTCGATTCCAGGCCTGGGCCGACAAGCTGAGCACATTGCAACCTCTCGCCAACACCCGCCTGCAAGCGGCTGTTTCTAACGATCCCGGGACCGGTCCGCCCGCTGCAGCTTGGACGCCACTCCTCATAAATACCGACTCGGCTACCGATTCACACGGCAACGAGATACAGGTCACATACTCTATCTATCGGGCGAACTCAAGTCTTGATGGAACCGACTGGTATGCAGTCGTCCAACAGACCGACAGTCAGCCTCATTTCGACCAGTGTCCCTATCTAGGTTATCCCTGCGGCTGGATCGCTGACAGCAGAAATCTAAGCATAGTAGCTTCCGATCTGAACGGCAACGCTTTTCCGCTCTTCGAACACGGACCTCTGCAGAAAAACAACTCGGTTACTACATCATTCAGCATCGGCGCCAATGTATCCAATACAGGAGGGGGCGAATCAGCCGGTTACAGTTACAGCTACAGCCAATCCGACGTCACCACTGTCGACACCACGTCTCTCTCAGGAAGCGGCGCTTCGTGGACAGATTCATTCCTCCCGCAGAGGAGCTGGTCTAGTGCGGGGAAACCGCCGGCTGCCCTAAATGATCTGTGGGAGAGTTATCAAAGTGCCATCTTTAAGGTGTCACCTCCAACATCAGCGTTCAACGTCAGTATCAACGACCAGGCTACGTTCTGGTATGAGCATATCGCAACCGAATTCAATCACTCACCGGCAGGGATCGCAGACACACTTACGGTCTACACGCCGACCTTGTCTGTGAGTCCAACAAAGCTGCGTTTGTCTCCGGGCCAATCAGCGACACTAATCGTTGACGGCGAGATCCAAGGCTTGAACGCGGACCAACTAAGCTGGACGATCAACAACAATGATCCTGCAAACAACATTAATTTGAGCGCAGTGACGGGGGCTGGCTATCAGACGGTAACCGTCAGCGTACCCAACGGTACCGCTTTGGGAACGCAATATCTCAGCGTCGATACGACTCCCCAGTATGCGTCGGCACAGACAAAGAGTGGGCCCTTTCCGGTGGAGGTCGACATTGTCTCTCCTTCCAGCATTGCCCCTGGTGTGCTGTTGACCGGAGGATCGGACTGGAATGGATATCCGCTCTATTCAGCAGAAGTGTGGTCTCCGTCCACCCGGACGTCAACCGCGGTCGCGAGCATGCAATATCCCCGGTATCTTCACACGGCGACCCCGGTCATCAACAACAGGGTCTTCGTAGCCGGTGGTCTTGATACCAGCTACACCCCCGTACAGCCAACCGAGCTTTACGACGAAGCGTCGCAGACTTTCGTCGCCGGACCGGATTTGCAGGTTGCGCGCGCGCTGCATACCTCCACGCTGCTCAACGATGGCACGGTGCTGATCGCTGGCGGCGAGGTTAACTCCTCCCTGGGCACCGCAACTGCGACGGCGGAGATTTACGATCCTGTCGCGAATACAACAACGAGCGTGGGCAACATGACCGTTGCGCGGCTAAAGCACACGGCGACTTTGATGTCGACCGGTGACGTTCTCCTCTGCGGTGGATCGGATAGCCTTTCGGATCCGCTCGTTTCGAGCTGCGAAATCTACTATCCGGACCAGAAGACGTTCCTCGCGGCGGATTCGACCTCCCTCGCCGGCTTAAGCCCACAAGTTGCGGCGTCACTAACGACGGGGCAAGTTCTTCTCCTTGGCCCGAACGCTACAACCCCGTCGAACAGCGGAGCCCTTTACACCCCGTCTTCGACCACGTTCAACACATTTGACTCTAACGGAGTGGGAGACTCGGGCCTAGGCATGGCATTGGTAGCACTTCCAAGTGGTGAGGCGCTGGTCATCGGCGGTTCCAACTCGCCAAGGGCTTCCAGCAAGTACTTGGACAACCAGGAATTTTATGTTCCGGTTTCGATGAGCGAGTCGCGCAGCTCTCCAGTGGGTGTCTACCTGCAGAACACGAGCACGGCGCTCGACGGATCTGTAATTGCCCTGGGGGGTGTGACTCCGAACACTGGGAGCAGCAATGGAACCGCGGTTGAGGTTGCGACAAATACAACTGGGCAAAACGTCACATGGTTAGGCGCAGGCAACCTAACGGCGGCGCGCAGCAACACGACGGCGACGCTCTTCACCGCGCCAGCGACACCGAACTTGAGTATCACTTCTTCAGCCAGCCCGGCTACTGTCGGATCAAATGTCACGTTTACGGCGAGCCTACCTCCCTCGGGGGGGAGCAACGCCACCGGCACCGTCAGCTTCACGGTGGACGGAGGCAACACGCCAGTGGCTACGGTGAATCTTCTGAACGGCAGTGCAACCTACACGACGAACACGCTGGCGATTGGCAGCCATATAGTCAGCGGGGCTTACAGCGGCGGCGCGGGCTTCCAAGGAGCGAGCTCTTCACTTACCCAGGTGATTACTCCGAACCAGGTGCCCGCTGCCTTCTCGAATCGCATCATGCCGTCGGCAGTTAGCTACGGCTCCTCTTCCGTTCTGCTTTCAGGGTCAGTGAGCGGAGGAACCACGGCCAATCCCGTTTACCCTCAACCGGGAGAACAGGTCACCATCAACATCGGATCGGCAATTTACTCCACGGGTGTTGGTGCTAACGGAACCTTCTCCTTCTCCTTTCCCCTCAGCACCAGCGCCGGTCCGCTCGATGCAAATACTTATACGATCGGGTATTCCTACGCTGGTGATACGCAGCTCAAGTCAACGCAAACGCAGTACGGCACTCTTCAGATCACTCTTCTTACGCCGCAACTGACAGTGACGCCTGTCCAATCAATAGATGCGGGGAGGCCGAGCATCACAGTGACAGGCAGCATCGCGTCGGGAACCTATTACCCGACCGGCAGTGTAACCGCCACCATTCTCCAAGGGACCACTACTGAAGCGACTGCCACGGCACCGATACAAGGCGACGGTCAGTTCTCGACGCAGATCACGACCTCGTCCCTGGCACCCGGCACCTACACCGTAGCCTTCAATTACGCTCTCACCACAAACTTCAACGAGGCAAGCGGCAGCACCCCTCTGGTGGTGAACTCTCCCACTACTTCAACCATGCTTTCCGTATCTCCTGGATCTGTTGCGTATGTGGGGCAGCCTGTCACATTCACCGCAACGGTGATCGGTTCTACCGGTACACCCACCGGGACGGTGACCTTCACGAACGGTTCCATCCCGTTGGGGACGGCGGCGTTGGAGAACGGGACGGCGACCTTCAGTACCGCTTCTCTGACAGCTGGGCCGGCAACGATCATTGCGGTATACGGAGGCACTCTCCCGTTCCAAGGAAGCCAATCGGCGCCAATCCAGCAAACGGTCAGCAAGAACGCCGCTGCGTTCACTGCCCTGACTGCCTCGCAGACGCTCAATTTCGGTGCGCCGCTCGTTGTTGCAGGTAGGCTTGGCGCGTCGGGTGGACCCACAGGTGTGGCGGCCATAACGACACGGGCCAGTGGGGACCAGAACGTCGGAACCCTTTTCACGAACCTGAGCGCGAGTGGGATCTCCACCGATGCCGCAACCTTTAGTGTGTGGGTCAAGACCACCATCACTGATCCGCAGATAATCATGCAGGAGCCCGGAGCGAACCCGGCAATCTGGATAGCAAACAATCAGGTTGGTTTGTTCTGGTCCGGTGCGGGTGGTCCCGCAGCAGGCTGGATCTCGACAGACACAACTCCTGTCTCCGACGGGCAGTGGCACCACCTCGCCGTCTCCCTCAATCAAGGACAAATTACCTTCTACAAAGATGGGATCGCTACTCAGGACTCGTTCTCGGTCCCGACCAGTTCTCCTAGTGCAACTGCTCTCAATCTTGGCGGTGGAGCATGGAATCAAATCTCTAGCTTCACGGGGCGCTTATGGAACGCACAGGTGTGGGCAAGCGCATCAACTGCGGCGGACATCCAGGCGCAAATGTTCCCCAACTACAACGGTACCTATCCGGCAGCACTGCGACTGCTCTCTTCCTTCGACAGTGCCGCCGGTACAGCGGTGAATCTGATTGGTGGAAGCAGTGCCGGGGTAGACGGAGTCACCATGGCGTCGGTCACTCTGCCGTTCCTGGGTCAATACCCGTCTGCAAGCGAATCTGCCCAGATCTCGCTTCAGAATGACGCTGGCAACAGCGTAGCAAATCAAAGCGCCAACTTCGGCACAAACGGTTCCTTCACCGCAACTATCCCTCTGAGCAGTCTGGCGCCAGGGAAGTACCAGATAAGTTATGTCTACAGCGGGAACGCAGCTCTGCTGTCGGCTTCGGACAGCAACAGCTACGTGACCGTTGGTCCACTTACGACCGCTTTTGGCAACCTGGCTAACGTTCCCAGTGTGATCGACATGGGAGCCAGCATGACTGCAAGCGGCAACATCACCGCAGGAACGGTGATTCCAACCGGTAATGTGTCCATCACGGTTTCGAACGGAGTGCATCAGGTGTCAGGCGCTGCACTCATCCGCAGCGACGGCAGTTTCTCAACTAGCATCGACACGTCTTCGCTGACGCCGGGGGTGTATACCGTCACCTACAGCTTCGCAGCTACGACTGAGTTCGGCTCAGTCACAAACGATAATGGCCGGCTGACCGTGAACAAGGCAGCATCAGCAACAACGATCAGTTCCCTTCCCAATCCGGCGATGCTTGGACAGCAGGTCACCTTCACGGCCACCGTCAGCGGTCCAGGCACGACGAAGCCCTCCGGCACGGTGACCTTCTCTGAAGGCACCACCACTCTGGGTACTGGGACGCTCATCAACGGCGTTGCTACGTATCAAACCACTGCCCTGACAGCCGGGGCGAACTTGATCACGGCTTCTTACGGTGGTGACGCCAACTTCTCCACCAGTTCCGGGGTGACCACGCAGACCGTGAACAAGGCGCCTTCTTCAACAGCTCTGAGCTCCCTGCCCAACCCGTCCACCCTTGGGCAGCAGGTCACCTTCACGGCCACCGTCACCGGTCCAGGCACGACGAAGCCTTCCGGCACGGTGACCTTCTCTGAAGGCACCACCACTCTGGGAACCGGGACGCTGACCAACGGCGTTGCCACCTTCCAGACCAGCACCCTGGCTGCCGGAACGAACACCGTTACTGCCTCCTACGGAGGCGACTCCACCTTCAACGCTAGCTCCGGTGGGACGACACAGACTGTGAACAAGGCCGCCTCTTCAACAGCCCTGAGCTCATCCCCTAATCCGTCGACTCTTGGACAGCAGGTCACCTTCACGGCCACCGTCAGCGGTCCAGGCACGACGAAGCCCTCCGGCACGGTGACCTTCTCTGAAGGCACCACCACTCTGGGTACTGGGACGCTCATCAACGGCGTTGCTACGTATCAAACCACTGCCCTGACAGCCGGGGCGAACTTGATCACGGCTTCTTACGGTGGTGACGCCAACTTCTCCACCAGCTCCGGTACGACCACGCAAACTGTGTCCGGTCAGATCCAGACCATCTTAAGCATGAGCGCGAGTCCAAATCCCGTTACTTACGGACAGGCTGTTACGTTCGCAGCAACCGTCAAGAACGAGGGGCCAACGCCCACCGGCAACGTCACCTTCAGCGAGCCTATTGGACCGAATAATGTTCCGGTTTATGCGACCGCCATCCTCGACAAAAATGGGCTTTCTACCGCGGTCTGGACACCGCCTAGCAACGGGCCCAACACTTTGACACCTGGCACCCACAATATCTCGGTCACCTACGGGGGTGATTCCAACTACCCCGCCACACATGTGGACAGCTATCAACTCGTTGTGAATCCTGTGCTGGATTCGGCTCCAGGGATTACCCTTGGTCTCGCGAGCGGGAGCAGCAGTACCAGCACGGTCGCACAGGGGGCCTCTGCAGTCTTCGCCTTGGTGCTGAGCCCTTCCTCCGGCTTTACGGGAGATGTCGCCCTGACCTGCACTTCGGGAGGCTTAGGGTCCTCTATTCCGTGCTCCATTGCGCCTTCCATACTCACACTGAGCGATGGTTCCAAAATCGCGACGCTCTCGGTGAGCACCTCGAACTCGGACGAGATTCCTCAAGCATCCGGCAGGCGTCTGTTGGCCTTTATCTTTGGCGGCTTTCTATTGACACCGCTGGCCTTCAGCCGTCGACGTCCCATCGTTCCGCTGCTCGGCATCGCCTTGATGGCCTGTTTTGGTCTTAACGGGTGCGGTGGAGGGTCCCCCAATGGAAACTCGGATGCAACGTATGTAAACCCTGGCACGTACACCATCAAGGTCAGCGCAGTGTCAAAGCTGGACGCTTCGGTCAACGCTACGACGACGGTTACCGTGGTGGTGACCAAAAAATGATGTCGTCAGAACAGCAGGGCGCCGAGCACCGGCATCCTGCTGCACCTTACGCGGCGTCGCTCCATGTCCGGACAGGAACCTTTCAGCCTGCAGATGAGTTGTACATGTGAGGCTCTGTTGCAATTACTAGTCGCAGCGCAATCTATTGGCATCCTGGCGGCGATCAAGCGCCAGCGCGAATCACCTGGTTACAAGTGGAATTCGTTGCGTAGACCTTCCTTGCAAGTGAGGCCATTTCCGCGTCGGCTCATCCGCCGCATTTCACACATCTTGCACTTGGACCTGCTTATGAAGCTTCTCCTTGCCCTTCTGTGCCTGCTACTTCCCTCGCGAGTATTGGCTGACGATGCCCTCTTTGATCTCGCAGGCCCGAAGATCGATATCCGCGTCACGCGAGGAACGACTACGCTTCCGATCGCAGAGGTTTCGAACCTCCAGACCGCCGACAGAATCTGGTTGAAGGCGGATTTACCGGAGCATCAGGACAACCGGTTGATTTTAGTAGTTGCGTTTCTTCGGGGGACCACCAACGAACCACCGGACACTTGGTTCACCCGGATCGATACCTGGGGCTCAAAAGCAACGGAGGGAACTGTCATCACGGTCCCGGATGGAGCTCAACAGGCACTGCTCTTCCTTACGCCTCAACGGGCGGAGGTTTCGACACGCTCCGCTCCGCTGTTCGAGGCAGGCCGGGGGTCTTCATTCGTGCCAACGCGCAATTGAACATGGCTTCCTTTGAGCAGCAACGGATTGAAAGGTATCTGAATGGCATGCGAGCTGCTCAGCAGGACGACGCAGACAAGATTCAGGATCGATCGGCGAAGCTCGCGAAGGTGCTGGCCCTTGCTCCGAATGCTGAGTGTTTCAAGAAGTCTGTAGAAGAACAGGTCGACTGCCTCACTCAATCCAAAGAAACGCTCCTGCTCGATGACGGGCATGGAGCAGGAATCGCTGCAGGCCTTTCCACAGGAGCGTCATCAGA
>CAXTGN010000209.1:0-748 GCA_964243455.1 uncultured Acidobacteriaceae bacterium | reverse complement strand
TCAATGAAGCGTCAACGGCACCCGTGCTCGCAGGCGGGAACTACTCGACCTATGTGGGCACGCTGATCGATCTGGTTCATCTTGTGAGTCTGCTCCATACCGCACAGTTTCAGTACATTCCCGCAATCAGCTTTCCGCAGGGCGCAACGCTGAATCTCAGGCTAAATGCGGCGCCGTCCTTCAACGCTCCAAAGAGCGTCCTCGTCATCGGGTTGCCCGCCATTCAACCTCCGCTCCTGCCACACCTACGGCCACGGGACGTGAACCAGGTTGGTTGCCTTTTAGACCCCCATGTGGCATTCCCGGTCGAAGGAGCCCCACTCATTTTTGCGACGAGCTTCGCGCACGATCTTGTATTGCATGTGGACCGCCCTGGTGGCGCGGCAGAGATCGCCTTGCTGCCGGATGCGCTTCAGGGCGGTCTTGTGGTCAGTGGCCCGGGCGCCGCTCAACTGGAGTTCGCAAACAGAAGCAAAGGATCCAAGGGCGGAGCGTACGGTACCAGAGGCAGAGGTGAAAGCCTCGCGTCCGGCACGTTGCAGGGCTACTGGGGCTTCGACCACTTCGACGGACCCACCCTTAGCATTCAGGCGAACCCCGGTTTTAATTGGCAAATACCCGCGAGCGCGCAGTTGTTAGCCGGTGAAAACAATACCCTCGCAGTAGGAGGGGACGGCGTGTCGTGCGTGCGGCGTGTGGCACTGCTCGGTAAGGGCGGAAAGGCGACAGAGGCGACTGCGGTCTCGGC
>CAXTGN010000208.1:1461-8155 GCA_964243455.1 uncultured Acidobacteriaceae bacterium | reverse complement strand
CGGTCTCCTGTTCGATCGCGAGAACCAGCCCAATCAAGGCTCGGTGCGAATGGTGCCCGATTTCCGCGCGTGTCCGGATCCGCTTCATTTGCAAAGTCTTCTACCCTGGGACGGTGCTCCTGTGGCGAAGGCGCAAGAGATCGTGTCAGCGGTGCCAGATTCTCCCGGAGCACGGACTCGAGCCATCGCTCGGGCACCGCGCGAAAGAGCGGATCCCCCTGCGCTGCCCGGGCGCGCTCCCGCGCTTCGAGACGATCGAGGGAGCGAACCGCGGAACCTGCTTGCGGAGCGGCTGTTCTGAGCCGTGTATGCACAGACCGTCCCGTAAAGGCTCCGATACCCCGTCCCGGAGCATGCGGTCGAATCGTCCTGCCACCGAGGGCGGCGGCTGGGTTGCGACGCGCAAACAGCTCCGCAACGTGCTCGGTAAGCTGCCTTCGGCTTGCAGGCGTAAGGGCAGTCTCGGCCGCACCGACCCCCACCGTAATTTCCAGAGTGTGAGCAAAGCTGCCCGGAGCCAGCGAGATCCGAGCCCGCGCGAACTCCAGACCGTGGAGCAGGAAGGCAAGCTCTGCGGTGGATCGCAGGCGCTGTTCCACGCGATGCTTTTCCCCCTCCGGCAGCAGCGACAACATCGCCTCGATAGCCTTCGCGAAACGCTCCTTCGCGGCTGTCTCATCGGGGTGGTGCACCAGGCGTGTGCGGAGATTGCCCTGATCGGCCGGGTCGCGCTCGACCAGATCTTCAGAGCGTTCGTCCAACTCAAACAGCTCCCATTGCGCCGCAGAGGTGTTCATCCACGGCAGTCGCGCCAGGGTCAGCATGGCCGCGCCGCGGGGCACAACGAGCCGCAGCCCCTTGTAAAGCCTTCGGCCATCGCCACGTTCGCGGCAGTGATGAAGCCAGAGCACGCCAAGGGTGAGTATCCCATCGATCACAGTCTGGGACTCCTCCGCGCCCACACCGATCACGGCCCAGGCCTCGTTGGCGCGCACCAGGGAACCGCGTGCGTAGGCCGGCCCAAAGGAACGCTCCAGGTCCATGGCAGCCCGGAAGCCTTCGGGCTGCCATTCGCTGAATTCGCGAGCCAAGACGCGCTGCAGCAAACGGAGGTATTGCTGCCGGGCCGGCTCCCGGCGATTGGGTTCGCGTCGTTCGGGGGTGGGAGCAAGGACCAGCGCCTTCGATTGCGCGTGCCCGAACCGCTTTGTGCTGAGACGCAGCGTCCCGCTGCGCTCGACGACAGCAACAACGGTGCGTACAAGGTTGCGCTCGCCGCTCCATACTTGCAGGATGCAGCGCTCGTGCTCTGCCGTAATGCGATGCTGTGCCTTTGCGAGTTCAAAGAGCGGCTTGCCGTCTTCAAGCAGGGCGCCATCCGGATGCTGCTCCAGGAAGCGGGCCAGCGTCGCTGCAATGTGCTCCGGTGCTTGCGCCAGGGGCGTTCCGGAAGGTTCCGCAGAAACAGCTCGGGGCGGCGGCATGCCAGAACGCTAGCAGCGTTGCGTTCGCGCAGCCATCACACACATCGACCATTACCTGTGCGTGTTCTCTCTCCTGCGCTCTCCTAAACTCCGTCCAGCTTACTGCTCACCAACCCTGTTGCGCGCGCAGGTGCAGGATGTGCGCCACGTGATGCCGGGCATGCCACGCATAAAGCAGGGTTATCTGATCCAGCGCCATCCGGCCCCGTTCCGTGTGACGATAGCCCTTCGCCCACTGCTCTTCGGTCAGACTGCCGAGCACCATCATCCAGCGGGCATGCACACTTTCCACGATCTCCAGCGACCACTCCACCGGGGCGGTGGTGTCCGGAAGTGCGGCAAAGGCCTTTTCGTCATAGCCGTGGACCTCCGGCCAATTTTCGGTCAGGGCGCGCCGAATGCGGGTGAACGCAATGCTGTGGGAGTCCGCCACATGGTGCACAACCTGCCGCACGGTCCAGCCGCCCTCGCGGTAGGGCGTGTTCAACTGCTCATCGTCCAGGGAGCGCACTGCCTCCCGTAGTTGCTCAGGGCACTCCGCCAGAACCATCGTGGCATGCAGGCGATCCTCGGCCAGGATCGGGTCGGGTCGCCAGAAGCGCCCAATGGGGTACCGTGGATCGAACGCGGCAGATTCGGCGGGGGACATGAAACTCCTTCGATATTGGACAGGCGCAGGGAGTACGCCGCTGTAGTCTAACCTTGGAGTTGCCTGCGGATGAGGAGACACACCTGGGTTCCTGGTTTCTTGCTGCTTGCGAGCCTTGGATGTGCACCGAACCGCCACCCTGGAATCGTCGAAGCCCTGGAAGCTGCGACCAGAGCCGCCGCCGGCAGCCGGCCGGAGCAGACCGCCAACGCTCAATCAAGTCAGGCCGCTCCAGGCGAATGGTTGGGGTTTGACCGCAACGACTATCCCGGCGACGACTCCATGAGCACACTGCACAACACCTTCGCCTTCACGGGCTTTTGGCTGACGAACCCACCTGGTGAGACGGCGAACTCATGGACGGGCAAGCGGGCCACGCTGGCGCAGCAGAGGTGGGGCTTTCTGGTCCTCGCCAACGGGCGGCTCGATGCCGAAATCCTGAAGGCGCGCAAGGCGGGGATACCGCCTGCGGATCTGGGCCGCAAGGATGCTGCTACGGCGCTGGCCAGTGCGCAAAAAGAAGGATTTCCGACCCATACCCTGATCTTCCTCGACCAGGAGGAGGGTGGCCGTCTTCTCGACGAACAGGCAGGCTACCTGCTCGGTTGGACCGAAGCCGTCGCGGTCTCTGGCTTCCGGCCCGGCGTGTACGCCAGCGGGCAACAGGTCGAAGACAGCCCGGGACAAAAGATCAATACCGTTGAGGATCTTCGCGCACGCGTGAAGGCCGGCCACCTCCATCCGGTGGCGATCTTCGATGCACTGGACCAGTGCCCGCCCGCGCCGGGCTGCACCTTGCACCCGAAGTCCCTGAGCGCCCTTCCCGATCATGATGTCATTGCCTGGCAGTATGCGCAGTCGCCCCGGCGGCCCGAGATTACCCAGAGTTGTGGCTCGACTTATAGCGCGGACGGCAACTGCTATGCCCCCGGATCCCCGAAGCTTTTCCTGGATATGAATGTGGCCAGCAGCCCTGATCCCTCGAACGGGCGATAGGCTGGTTTTCGCGGCGTTGACGGCCGCACCGTACAATGGGAGTATGGCGGCCCTTCCCTCCCCGTTTCTGCAGCCCGCATACGATCACAAAAGGTACTTCTTCGACACGCTCGGCTTGACCGAGCGGCTGCTGGAGCGTTGTCTGGGTGAGGCCCTGAGTGCAGGGGGCGAGTTCGCCGATCTTTACTTCGAAGCCGTCACTTCAAGCTCTCTAGGGATGGACGAGGGCATCGTTAAAACGGCATCTGAGGGCATAAGCGTCGGCTGCGGCGTTCGTGTTCTCTCCGGCGAGAGGACGGGGTTTGCCTACACCGATGACCTTTCCCCCGAGCGTCTCCTGAAGGCGGCACGAACGGCTGCGCTGATCGCCAGCGGTCCGCAAACAGAACGGGTCCAGGGATTCACAGAGCGACCCACACCGTCGCTTTACCCGGTCGCCGGCGCAACGGTTGACGCAGAGATTGCCGCCAAGCTCGCACTGATTGCGCGCGCCGACCGTGCCGCGCGTGCCTTCGACCCGCGCATCGTGCAGGTCCGTGCGGGGCTCAATGACGAGCTGCGCCGCATTCTGATTGCGGCCTCTGACGGCACCTTCGCCAGCGACACGCAGCCGCTCGCTCGGTTCAATGTTTTCGTGATCGCCAAAGATGGCAACGGCGAGGTCGCGCGCGGCACTTCGGGTGGCGGTGGGCGCGTCACCCTGGACTTCTTCACCGACGACAAGAGCCCGGAGCATTTCGCCCAGGAAGCTGCGCGGACCGCGATCCTGCAGCTTGGCGCGCAAGCGGCACCGGCCGGGGAAATGGAAGTGGTTCTCGGTCCAGGCTGGCCCGGCGTGCTGCTGCACGAGGCCGTCGGTCACGGTCTGGAGGCCGACTTTAATCGTAAGAAGACCTCCGCCTTTGCCGGTCTCATCGGCCGCCAGGTCGCATCCAGCAAGGTCACAGTCGTCGACAACGGCACCATGCCGGGACGCCGCGGTTCCCTCAACGTCGACGACGAAGGCAATCAGACACAGGAGACGGTGCTGATTGAGAACGGGATCCTGCGTACTTACCTGAGCGACAAGCTGAGTTCGCGGTTGATGGGCATGCCCAACACCGGCAGCGGTCGCCGCGAGAGCTACCAGGCCATTCCCATGCCGCGCATGACCAACACCTACATGCTCAACGGCGAGGACGACCCATCGGACATTCTGCGCAGCGTGAAGCGCGGTCTTTACGCCGTGAACTTCGGTGGAGGGCAGGTCGACATCACCACGGGCAAGTTCGTCTTTACGGCCAGTGAGGCCTATCTGATCGAGGACGGTGTGGTGACGGCGCCCGTGAAAGGTGCGACGCTGGTGGGCAATGGGCCCGAGTCGCTGAAGCATGTGTCGATGGTGGGCAATGATCTGGCCCTCGACGAAGGCATTGGAACCTGCGGTAAAGCAGGGCAAAGTGTACCGGTCGGTGTAGGTATGCCGACCATCAAGCTGGACCGCATGACGGTGGGCGGAACCGGACGTTAGTTGTTGATCTCACAAGGAGGCCGATTGGCCAGTAAAGAGCGCGAGAAGATTTACGAGTGCGAAGTAAAACGGCGCAAGTTACGTGCGAGCGGTTCCGGCTATGAGCCTTTCTGGAAGCTCAAAACGGTGCAGGACGCAGTGGACGACAACGACACTGAATTTCGCTGCAACAAGTGCCACGGCGTGATGAAACTGCACCGCCGCAAGGCGGGGCAGGCGGCCGCCTCCCACGCCGAGCATCTCAGCCGTCCCGATGCGGAGTACTGCGCAGCCGGTATGTCCTTCCAGCAGGGCAAGGATGCCCACACCTCGGTGCTCGCGGAGAGCCCTGCCCCATGATGTCGGTGACCGCGTCGCCCCTGGCTGCACTGGCCGGGCAGGCTGTCGAACGCGCCTTGCGGGCGGGCGCCAGCGATGCCGAGGCGGTGGCCTATGAGGGCGACGAGTTCAACGTGCATGTCCGGCTGGGCGAGGTGGAGCAGCTCACCGAAGCAGGCTCGCGAGCCATTGGCCTGCGGGTCTTCTGCGGTGCGGAGGGCGCACAACGCACGGCGTCCACCTCCACCTCGGACCTGAGCGAACCGGGACTATCGCGCATGGTGGAGAGTGCCGTCGGGCTGGCCAAGGTGACGGGCGTCGATCCATTCGCGGGTTTGCCGGACCGCGAGGTCTTCGGGATGCACGATCCCGAGACACAGGCGTTGTACTTCGAGGACGCAAACGGCATCCCAGCGCCCGAGCGGATCGAGGTCGCACGGCGGTGCGAGGCCGCGGCGATGAGTTTCGACACGCGTATCCAAAACTCCAAGGGTGCGAGCTTTGATTGCTCCTCAACGCGTCGCGTGATGGTGAACTCGCGTGGCTTTACGGGCGAGTACCAGCGTTCCTACGTTGGCTTTTCGGCGTCGCCGATCGCGCAGGATGGCGGCGGGATGCAGAGTGGCTACTGGTACTCGAGCGCGCGCACGGCGCGGCTGCTGGAGGAACCTGAGACGATTGGCCGTGAGGCAGCGCGACGGGCGTTGCGGCTGTTGAGCGCGCGGCGCGTGCCGACGCAGCAGTGTCCTGTGGTGTTTCCGCCGGAGTCGGCTCGGAGCCTGATGGGGAACCTGCTCAGCGCGGCCAACGGGGACGCAATTTATCGCAACGCCAGCATGTTTGCCGGCAAACTCGGTGAGCAGGTTGCCGGCGAAAACATCACCATGGTCGACGACGGTACGATGCTTTTCGATCACGCGTTGCCGGATGGTTCCAAACTGCGCGTGGGTGGCTTCGGCACCTCGCCTTTCGATGGCGATGGCCTGCCGACGCGGCGCACGGTGGTGATTGAGCGCGGCGTGCTGAAGGAACTGCTGCTGAATACCTACACGGGCCGCAAATTGAACATGGCGTCCAACGCGAAGGCCTCGCGTGGCCTGGCCGGAACGCCGGGCATCGGCGGTGGCAACTACTTCCTCGAGCCTGGGACGCAGACGCACGACGAGATCGTTGGCGAGGTGAAGCAGGGACTGCTGGTGCTGAGCACTATGGGCTTTGGCGTCAACGTGGTGACGGGTGACTACTCGCAGGGTGCGAGCGGGCTGTGGATCGAGAATGGCGAGGTCGCCTTCCCTGTCGAGGAGATCACGATCGCGGGCAATCTGAAGGACATGTTCCGCAACGTGAGCGCAATCGGCAACGACCTGGAGTTCCGTGGATCGGGCGCGGTGCCGACGGTGCGGATCGAGGGTATGACGGTGGCGGGGAGCTAGGGGTACCCCCCCTCCCTACTTTCCTTGCAAAGTACGTTAGCGATAGAAGTTAGCCTGGTACCCTGCCTGTTGTAATGCGGCTGTCGATGGCACCTTTCCCTGCTGTTCTGCTCTTTGTATAAAGTGTAGCTGTTTAGGCCGTAATTACACGCAAGTCACGCTGCCCTGCCCGGAAGATCCCGCTTGCTTGCCGGGTGCTCTTTGTTCCGCGTCCGGCAGAATACGGGGGTCTCTCCGCTGCGGCTGCGCCTTCGGTCGAGATGACGCTGCTGTGTGACACTGAGAAGACAGGGGTCTCTCCGCT
>CAXTGN010000208.1:925-1451 GCA_964243455.1 uncultured Acidobacteriaceae bacterium | reverse complement strand
CTGCGGCTGCGCCTTCGGTCGGGATGACGCTGCTGTTGTGACATGGAGGAAGGCGGGGGTCTGTCGGCTGCGGCTGCGCCTTCGGTCGGGATGACGCTGCTGTTGTGACATGGAGCAAGACGGGGGTCTTCGCTACGGCTGGGCCTCCGGTCCAGATCACGCTGTTGGTGGTGGCACGATTCAGATCCGATCGATGGAGATGCCGCCGTTGGTGGTTTCCAGGTGCACCAGGGGGCCACCGCCGTTCAGGTTGGTGTCGATGTGGTGCCCGATCTTGCCCTGCACTGAAATGGGGAAGTCGACGGAGATGCCGCCGTTGGTGGTATCGGCCACAAGATGGGCGGCGAAGCGATCGGGAGCCTTGACGTTGACGCCGCCGTTGGTAGAACTCGCGAAGAGACCACTGCCATGCCATTTGTCGCCCGCAAGGGAGATCTCCACACCGCCATTGGTCGTTTCGGCGTGCACCGTGCCGGCAAGGTCCTGCAAGGAGAGCCCACCGTTGGTCGTGGAAACGCGAACGTCG
>CAXTGN010000208.1:0-915 GCA_964243455.1 uncultured Acidobacteriaceae bacterium | reverse complement strand
AGCCACATTGATGTTGCCGTTGTTGGAACTGGCATTCAGCAAACCCTGAAGAGCGTTGGCCGTGATGTTGCCGTTGCTGGTCCGAAGCTGCGCGTCGGCGACCCGGTGCGGCACGCGCAGTTTGAAGCTGACAGACCATCCGTGGTGAGACCAGCCCGATTCGTTGGGTCCTTCAGCGTGGATGTCGCCTGCGGTGACCACTCTGATTGCGTGCAGACGTGATTCGGCGTCTTCGCGGGAAGAACCCTGGGCGGTGACCCTGGCTTCCAGAGCGATGTCAGAACGATCTTCCCCGATGACCTCGATGTTGCCATTGTTGCCGGTAACACTCAGGTGGCCGTTAGCGAGGGGAAGGATGGTATGGCGAAGTTCGCAGGCGCGTTCTTCGTGCCCGAACCAGCTGGAGCCGCCACCGCCGTCGCTGCAAGGTGAAGTGCTGAAGTTCTGTGCGCCGGCAAGGCCGGATGCGGCGAGGAGAACCAGGGAGCAACCGAGAGTAACAGGGCGCATAACAATCTCCTGACGTGAGGGTACGATCGTTATACGCCCGATGCGGTGATGTGGTTCCCCTGCCCGTTACTAAACGCAGCTACGTGGGTTTGTCCCCCGCTGATTGAGGCTGCGGGTAACGGAGGCGTCGTGTTGTCGGGCGGCCTGACCTAGAAGTGGTGTGTGAGGCTGGCGACCACGGTGTAGTCGGCGAAGAATGCATCGCCATTGATGATGTGGTACTGGATCTCCGGCACGCTGGGCGGACGGTTGCGATAGAGCGCCCACGGACCGTTGACCGAGAGGGTGTCGCGCTTGTAGTGGACCATCAAGCCGGGGTCGAGCGAGACGATGTTGCCGGGGCGCCGAAAGCCGTCGCTGTCGCCCAGAAGATCGCGGACGGGAACGCCTTCGCCGCGCACGCCC
>CAXTGN010000207.1:0-8317 GCA_964243455.1 uncultured Acidobacteriaceae bacterium | reverse complement strand
AGTTCCTCTCCTCTAGCCGCGGAAGGACGTACTGCTTCGCTCCAAGGATGAGCTTTCCTTCCTGATCATTTGTTCCGCTCGACAGCGCTGAGTTCAGTCCCAAGAACCGCAGAGTGCGACCCGGAGCGAGCGGGAAGGTCTTCTGTCCGGCTATACCACCAGTAAGGTCCACAGGGCATGCATATGCATTCGCAAACTTGCGATAATGCCTTAGTCGCCCATACAGAACTTCACAATCTTCCTCATTCTCAAGGAACGAATGAAGCGCTAGCGCACCTTTGCTGAAAATTGCAGAAAGCATCCACTCCGAAGCTTTCGATATGCTATGCCGATGGATGTCATGATTGCCCGGAATGACCTGCACGGCGGTTCGTGGGCATCCGACGAAAACTCGTCAGACGGTCAAGGAACTTGCCTGCATCTTCATACTCTGCTTGCCTACCAGCAAAGGCTAGGTCGCCGGTGACGATGATCCCATCGATGTTCTTGTCGAGCAGATGCTCACGAAAATCGCGAACGTCTTCTAAAACCTGCTCACGCACGTCTGTATGTATGTGGACGTCCTCGCCGCGCTCTTGGCCGAAGTGGATGTCCGACAAATGAATAAATCGAAGCGGCATAGACAATCAGTTGTATTTGCAGGTGCGCACCGCCCGTCCGTTTTGGATATACCCTGCGGTACATGGCATGTGTCACAGAATCACGTCTCACAAGGGTCGCGGTTCTGCTATTGTGACACGAGATGGTCAAGATCTTCACCGGCCGGAGCTGGAGATGCTAACCGGCTACGTGCGTGAGGGCGACACGGTGATCTGCCACTCAATGGATCGGCTTGCCCGCAACCTGGACGATCTTCGCAAAGTGGTCCTCGGCTTCACGGATCGCGGCGTACACGTCCGCTTCGAGAAAGAGAACCTGACCTTTACCGGGGAAGACTCGCCCATGTCGCACCTGCTCCTGAGCGTAATGGGAGCGTTCGCCCAATTTGAGCGTGACCTGATCCGAGAGCGCCAGCGGGAGGGAATTGCCCTGGCGAAGCTAAGAGATGGCGCTTATGTTGGGCGTACACATTGCCTCAACCCAGCGCAGGCGAAAGAGCTTCGACGGCGGGTGTCAGCGGGCGAATCAAAGACGGCGCTCGCCGGCGAGTTGGGCATCAGCCGTCAGACTCTGTATAGATACGTTGCAGGGGCAGGGAAGTGAAAGCCGGTACTCAACGCGTGATGCATTGTCCGTGCGGTCAGCCGAAGGTGCTGGCGAGGGGCTTTGTGCTACCTGCTACACGCTTAAGCGCCAGGATGAAGCCTACTTTGGTGGTCATCGCGAAGAAGTTCTGAAGCGCGATGGTTACCGATGTCGCGTGCTCGGCTGTACGACACTGAAGAGAGGCAAGCGGTCGGTCGCGGTTCACCATCGCAAGCCGGGGAACAATGACCCCGCGACGATGATTACGCTTTGTTTGTCCTGTCATGCCAAGGTGTCTCGGACTTTCTATGTCCAGGATGACTGGCCAGACTTCCTCCGGGTGCTCTGGAGAGAGCAGCACCCGGAAGGTCACCAGCAGGCCGCATTGAACTTCGCGACGACGATGCCGGTAGCCATCGACATGCGGCCTTCTGCGGGCTTTGAGAAGGTGATGACGAAAGCAAGACCGCAGAATCGCCGTCGGGCGGGCGGTTAGCGAGTTCAGGAGGTTACTTGGAACCGCACCTTTCCATAGAACCTCCTTGCCCCTATACATAACCGAGTGATCGGAAAGATCCCCTGCGATGGAAAAAGAGAGCGGCGTTCAATGGTCTGCCCGATCAGAAAACCTTCCTGCTTCTTGATGTCGTAATTACCCAAAGTTATAAGCCGATCGGAACTGCTTCGGCGTTGAGCCTTTAAGGGTTTTGAACTGACGGTTAAAGTTCGCAAGATTGCGATAACCTACATCGTCGGCGATTAAAGCGATAGGCCTTTGACTGTTGATCAGCAAAGCACATGCGTTTCCAATCCTGAGCTGGGAGACGTAATCGCTGGTCGTCATTCCAGTCTGCCGCTTGAACTGCCTGTGCAATGAACTTGGGCTCAGTGACGCAATCTTTGAAAGCTCATCGATTGCATTCTTGTCCTTATAGTGTGTATGCAAGTGGGAAACGACCCGGCTGATTCGTTCTTCTGCCACCGACGATGAAGGGTTGATCGCCGCGGAGGTCAGCGGCTTTGCCGAAGCATCCCGAGATAGTAAAGACAAGACGTGAAGCAGGGCAGGGAGGCGCTCTTCCGCTGTCTGTGTCAGCATGTCGCAAATCATGACTCGCGCCTTGCTCTTCACGCTCTCGGAAAATGCAATGGCCCTGGTCGAACTGTCGAGAAGCATCTGGATGGATCGCAACTCCCGATGGGATCGGATGAGGCTTTGAACAAATGATTCGCTTAGCCATAGGACAAGGGCCTGGTGCGTGGGGCCGGCTCCAGCGTCGCTGCTGGAGCACCAGGTATGTGGGATCTTTGGCCCGATAAGGACAAGATCCCCGTCGTCATACGCCGCCATGGAGTCCCCAATGAATCGCTGCCCCCTGCTATTCAGCGTTAGGGTCAACTCGTATTCGCTGTTGTAGTGCCACTCAAACGGTATCGCTGGCAACCGCCGGTCGAACAGGGTCCATGATCCTTCCTGTGAGGCGGCGATATGTTCGAGGTAGGGCTTCATGACAGCAATCAGGTGGTGGAATTGTATCCTCTTAACTCAACGGATTGCGATTCGGGTATTGGTCTTTGACATCCTGAGCAAACACAAGCTCATTTCAGATCCATATCGTTCTCTTGTGCGCAAAGGCGCTTAGGAGAAGGTCATGAATGAGACAGCGGTAATGGACGAGAAGGTAATGGGCAAGCCCGGAGACAACAAACTAACCCCGGCCATTTTGCGGGAACCGCTTCATCTCATTCAGAAGAAGCTACCCTTGCGAGTGCTCTCGAAGGCCGATTTCGAGCATTGGCAGACCTACGGCTTTGTCGTGGTCAAGCAGGCTGTTCCTGCAGCCAACGTTGAGGCACTGAAGAAGCTGCTTTGGGAGTTCCAGGAGATGGACCCGAACGATATGTCTACCTGGAACGCCGCACAGCTCCGCAATCACGCGATGAAGGAACTCAACAACAGCGGCATGGTGGAGATCTACAACCACCAGGCGCTCTGGGACAATCGACAGGAACAGCGACTGTACGACGCCTTTGTCGACATCTGGGACGACGAACACCTTTGGGTCACAATCGACCGGGCTAACCTGAACACACCAAACCGGAGTGGGCGCGCCTTCGCTGGATTCATCCACACCGATGTAGACACCACGCTCGATCCTCTCCCCGTCAACGTTCAGGGCGTCCTTTCATTGGTCGATGTGGACGGTGAGACCGGCGGGTTCCAATGTGTTCCTGAACTCTTCTGCACCTTTGAGGAGTGGAAGCAGCGTCAGCCGGAAGGACGGGACGGCTTCAGACCGAACGTCGATGGTTTCGACGTCTATCCGGTTCCGATGAAGGCTGGCGACTTGTTGATCTTCAACAGTCTGTTGGCCCATGGTATCCGGCCTAACACCTCGGAAGACAAGGTTCGGATGGCGCAGTACATCTCCATGACCCCGGCTGCTGAGGACAACGAGGAGCTGCGCGAGCGGAGGGTGGTGTCCTGGAAAGAGCGCCGAGCGCCGGAGGGCTTCGCATTTCCTGGTGATCCCCGCGAGTGGGAACGCACCGAATATGAAAGTGCTGTTCTGACCCCCTTAGGACGAAAGCTGCTTGGGGCGGATTCCTGGAACTAGGCCCCCGATCGCATGGGTGAGACAGGCAGACTCCGTGCTGCCTGTCTCACTCAGGAATAAACGGTCATCGTAGGGAGTGCAAATGGAAGAACTCAAAGTACTTCGTACGGCGGGACTAAAGGTATGCTCCACTACCCGGAATGTCGGGTCAACGAGTGCGCGTCCTGGCTGCAAGCATTGTGATGGCTGTACACGCGATACAGCGCCCCAGGTTCAGAGCAGCCTGAAAAGCGCCCAGGGTACAGCCGGCGAGGACAGCATCAAAATCATGCGTTCTCGGGGTTTACTCTGAGCCATTACGGAGGCAGGACACTTCAAGAGGCCGCAGAGCCCGTGCGTGATTAAGGTGCACTTAGTAGGTCTGCTTCTGGTCAACCATCGCCGACGAGAAAGCTAGTTGTACTAGCTACTGAGCCTTCGGCTGAAACGTTGCGATGAACTTCCAAGCAATGACTGCGGCTTTGCGGTGTGGTTCTGCCGTCTCCATATAGATGGCGCTCTCTGTGATGGTTCGAAGAGCTGAAAAGTTCGGATAGCGGACGACCGCGATCGCATCCCATTTCGGTTCGGCTGGGCCGAGGATCGTCAGAGCGACCGCTCCGACATACTTGTGGCCTTGCTTGTGTGGCGCTTCTCCGAACGGGCGGCTCAGAAATGCTGTGCATGATGAGCAGCGATCATTTCAAGGAGGGGCACAACCATCCAGCTGAGCAAGGCCATGCTCACCACCACGGGTAGGGAACAAACTCACAGCCGGGGAGTGTGCCCCGGCTGTGTAGGGCTAGCGATCCATGTAGTTGAGGATGGGTCCGAGCAGGTAGGCGACAAAGAAACCGCCGCTGTAGATCAGCGCGGAACCCCAGAGAAGCATCCGGCTGAGTTTGCTCACCTGCCCGCACGTGGTCGGGTCGTCGGCGTCGCAAGCCTCTCCATCACCGATGACGTAGGTCATCACGAAGCTGCACGCAATCAAGGTTCCGGCGATGCTGAAGGTCCAGACCTTGTGCCGGGACAGGCTGACCAGCCAGGGTGCCGCCGAGAGCAGGGAAGCAACAGCCGTTCCCATGCCTAAAAGCACAAGCACTGAGGGCAACGCGCAGCAGATAAGCGTGCTGAATGAGCTAAATAGAGAGAAATAGTTGAGCAGGGCCGCTCGTTTGGCCCTGCGCTCCGGTGCTATGGACGACGCGGCGGCGGTCATTTCACCTCCGAGATCGAGTCGTACTTGAGCGTGTCCGGAACCTTACCCTTGGGAGCCTGGGGAAGCGTCCCGGATACCGTGACAGTCTTCCCAAGAAGAGACGCGACGTTCGATCCTGACCCTGCTAGCGAATACTTGTCGCTGGTTCCGGTGACTTCAAGCACGGGCGCCGACGCCGTTCCCGTCACTTTGCCCCTGGCGACGATCTTCGCGTCCTTGTGCGTGAAGCCGTTCTTCTCGACCGCCTGATTGAACTGCTGCATAGCAGCGGCGTTGCCGGGGGTGAGCTGGATGGCAACAAGGCCGGTATTCAGGTCTACATCGACCTTGCTCACACCTTGAATGCCTTTCATCGAGACGTGGATCGCGTGAGCGCAGGGAGCACAGTCCATGCCGAACACGGTCATGTTGACCTGGTCGTACTCGGCATGAGCGGCGAGGGGGAAGAGGGCAAGAACTGTGAGAACGAGAGTCTTATTCATATCCGGTCCTTTCAATGCGTGCTCGTCCGAGACGAGAACTTGAGATAGCTGAGGTTGAGGGCGAAGCGGACAGCCTCCCATCCATAAATGGACGCGGATACGTCGCGGAAGATCGGACCTTGAACGCCGCCTTCAATCGCTACGTTCTTAAAGATGGCGAGAACTGACGGACCGAGCCAGAGCGATGTGCAGTTGCTGTCCGGCACGACAGCATCTCGCACGCGAACGCCGCCCGTATGCTCACCCGTGAACTCCACGAGTCCGCGATAATCCCACTGGTTATAGCCGCGTCGCAACTTCGCCGGCCGGAAGCCATAAACCGTGCTCCAGGAGACGGTGTCGGGACGCCTGCTCCCGTCTTTCTCGAAGAAGCCGGTATAGCCGCCGCCCACCCACAGGTACTGGCTGCGCGAGGCGAACCCAGTCGAAAGGGTACTGGCGATTCCGGGTGCGCGGTTCACGTTCGCAAGGACGCCTGTATCCGGCTGCGGTCCCGGCACGACTAGCGCCAAAGATCCGGTCGCCTCTACCCGTTTCCCCACTTGTGTGACGGAGTGAAGAAAGCGCCAGGATGCCCCTGCCGTCCACTCCCCGGTGGGAAAGATGCGCGTCTCCGGTAGAGATCCGCTGCCGAAGGTCGCTGGAAGAAAAGCATTGAACGTGAGGTGCGGGGTGAAGCCGTAACCGATCTGGCTTCCCGTGGAGAACTGCGTCCCACGAGAACCGTTACGACCAAACAGGCCGGTATCGAAACTGAACTCGCCCTGCGAGTTGACCGGCGTTGCGTAGCCAAAGACGGGGCCGTGGTCTGCGGCCCAAGCTGGCGTGGAAAACGCCACCACGCACGCCAAAACGGCGAGCTGCTTCATGAATGCTCCTTTGTAGCCAATGAATCTCAGGCACACGAGGGTGTGCAGGTTCTATGGTCTTGGGAAGCGGATCAGATCTGGAGTACGGTGGTGCTGGCTATCAGCAGACCGGGTGGCGAGTGCTCCTCCGGTACATGCCAGCGGTATCCGGCAGATGCGGGTAACTCGACCAGCAGCGGATAGAGGATCGCGACCCAGGTAAGGGGAAGTACAGGGGCTCTAACGACATGGGCCGGCAACTGGTTGAGGTCATTGCGGACCTCGATCTGGCAACAGCCCTGCTTCGCCATCTCGCCGCAGTTGCCATGCATCTGCTCGCAGCAGTCTTGCTCCATCCGGGTCATCTTCGGAGTCGCAGCGCAGGCGAGTATCGGCAGCAACATGACGAGCATGGTGAGAACTGCCGCGATGCTGGTAAGCCGACGCATCATTCCAAAGTATAGTCCTGCAGGTCTAGCAGCATTCGCAAACCGTTCCCTTGCTGGCCTCCCCAGCTTCCTTGAGAACGATGGGAAGAAGGAGCAGAGCAGCCACCGAATCCGCCCATGCCAAATGAAAGAACAAGTTCACAAGGAGCCCGGCAAGAGCGATCCACGACATATAGGCGCAAACGTTACTCTGCGCGGCATCTGCCTTCAACGCTCTGCTTCCTGTCTCGTTGGCAAGCCTCTTCTTCGCTCGTCCAAGTAGCGGCATGATGGTCGCAGCTGCAAGGAGAAGTGCGATGCCCAGAAGAGTAGGTTGGGCGTGGTGATGCGTGCTGAAGATGCTCAGGGCAGAACTGGCAGAAATGTAGGCGGCGAGGGCATAGAGGAGGGCTCCGGAGATGCGGGCCGCCCGTCTTTCAGCTCCAGGCCCGAGGACGAAGCGCCGCAGAACAACGACAGTCGAGATCAGCTCTATGGCGCTATCGGCTCCAAATGCAGTCAGAGCAACGCTAGAGGCCCGGATACCCGCAAACCGCGAGACACATAGTTCAACGCTCATCCACCCAATGGTGATGAGCTGAAGCGTCCTCACGCTGGACGTGTGCTGCCTCGATGATTCGGCTAAAGCCTTTTCCATGCTGCTCACCTATTCCCTGTATAAAGCTGAAGCGAGCGCCGCCATTGATCACGCGCCCGTCCAGTGGTGCCCAAGCGTCTACGGTCCAAGGTTGAGGTGCCTGTCCAAGCGCCGTCGCGGTCCCAACAAGCAGCAGAGCCGAAAGCTGTTCCTCGATGACTAGCCCAGCGTAAAGGCTATAGTAGCTATAGGGTCAAATCGACGTGAGCGAATACCTGAGGATTGGGGAACTGGCGAAAGAAACGGGCGTTAAGGTCGTCACGATTCGTTATTACGAGCAGATTGGCATCTTGCCCGCTCCCGCACGAACAGATGGAAACTATCGGGCCTATGGAAGGGAACACGCGAGCCGCCTTCAGTTCGTTCGCCGCAGTCGGGACCTCGGGTTTCCCATCGAACAGATCCGCGACCTTTTGAGGTTGTCGTCGGAGAACAGGGAATCCTGCCAGGATGTGTGTGCTATTGCTGAGCGGCATCTTCAATCTGTCGAGGAGAAGCTGGCTGATTTGCAACGACTGGCTGACGAGCTGCGGCGGATCAGCTCGTCGTGTAATGGAAACAGGTCCATGGACGAGTGCCGGATCATCGAAGCACTGTCTCACACCTAAGCGGCTCCTGCGCCTGTCCCGTGTGCTCTGCCGCCAGCAGGTCGATGATGCGGGACCGTATTTGATCTCGTACAGCACGGACCTCTTCGAGGGGACGACCCTTCGGATCTGCCAGTGGCCAGTCGTCACGGCGGAGTCCAGGCACATAGGGGCAGTTTTCGCCGCAGCCCATCGTCACCAGCAAATCAGCTCCTTCTGCCAACTCCTGCGTAAGCTTCTGTGGCTGGGCATGGCTAAGATCGATCCCGACCTCACGCATGACATCCAGAACTTCAGGATGTACCCGGGT
>CAXTGN010000206.1:0-8339 GCA_964243455.1 uncultured Acidobacteriaceae bacterium | reverse complement strand
GCGCCAACGACGCAATAGCTGCCTCCCACGTCGGAGGCCTTGTGGCTCACAGCGAGCCCTACGTTGAAAAGACCGCTGAAGACTTGCGGTTGGACGTTCTGCATGGCAATGATCCCGCCCTTCTGCAGAGCTGTCTTGGCGTCGGATATCTCTTTCCCTGATGGGTGGAGGGGAACTATTTTGATTTCAGCTGCGCGACTGCTCGCTGTTCCCAGGGCTAGAACGCCACAAAGGGACCACAAGAAGGTCTGAATCACTCGGGCCAAAGCGAGCGAGTGGTATCGCCCGCACAGCTCCCCTCGTCCCATGTTCTTGGTGGGCTGCGCGCGATCGTTTTTGCGCGTTAGCCCCCTCAAGCTGGAACCGACACGACGCTTATTCAGGGAATCTAGGCGTTCTTTGCCTGGATGGGGTATGGCATCGATCTGAATCATGCTCGCTCCTCGCAACGAACGCCATCTAGCATCGCAAGTGGCACGTAGCTGTCGTTGTGCTGTTACTCCCAACGTAAAACCGTCCTTCCCATGAATCAATGAGTGCCATTACACAATGCATCGTGTGGTTCCACACGGGGCCGACTCAAGCCTGTACCTACAGCCTGAGCCCGTCTCCAAACGCCCCCGTTAACCTGTCATAGCGCCCCCGCACAACTAAGGTTGGTATCTTTAGCCCAAGCTCGCATCGCGGAATGATCGCTAGAGTGCACTTCAGGAAACAATGATGAGCGACGGACTCTGGACGGAGCCCGATGCAAGTGTGCATCCTTTCTACCGATTATTGGTCGCGGTGTGCCTGTCCTCCGTTTGCGCTGCAAGCTGTATAGTCCAAACACATTCTTGGGCGAAAAACGAGCCGCTGCTGGCGGAGACGTGATTTGTCGGGACCACTCCGTGGCAACTGGCCAGAGTTCTTACGGGTGCTCGGGCGAGGAGCATCATCCAGACGGACATCAGCGAGTGGCGCTGAACTTCGCACTGATAGAAATGGTGTCAAAGAGTGCCGCCCTTCGCAGACCTGGCGCTTCTAGAACGGAAGAGCAGTTGTCGCTGAAGGTGAGAGCCGAAAGTCCTGCTGAATCGGACCTCGTTTCTTCTTCGGTCTACCCAAAGCTGAGGGCTTTCCAAACACTCATCTCCAGACTTGCGCCATGAGTCGGGCAACCCTCCGATGCTTTGCCGGAACATTCTTACGGAGTTCGCCGGATAGTTGAATCCCGTCAGCATACTTATCGTTTGCACAGGCAAGTTTGTGATCTCAAGCAATGTCTTCGCCTCGCAGGGCGCAACTGTAGTAAGTACCTGTACGGAGTGGCTCCGGTCGACTTTCGGAACTCATGGGCAAAAAGGAGACTCACTCAGATCGGCTACTTCTGCAACCTGCCTGAGATGAAATGGACAATGCCTGCGATCATGACCGCTAGGTTTCTCTATGATCGAGAATGACGTCCCCGCGAAGGGGGAGTACGTCGTGTGTAGTACCACATGGTTGCCCGTGTAGCATCACGGATTCCTTTCTGCGACTTCCATCTCTATGCTGATGATTGTCGCGGAGTATCACACCGATGGTGGCTATGGTGAGCCTTTAGCCAGGAGGATTGATGGATCGTCGAGATTTTCTAAAGGCCGGCAGTGTCGCTGCATTGGCTGGCGTGAACTGCGCCGCATCAGCACAGCCTGAGAGGGCTCCTGAAAAGAAGATTGGTAGTCAGTCGAAGTACCTCATCCTGACTTGCGATGGCGGCGGGATGCGTGGCTACCTTTCGTCGCTCATCATGCAGCGGCTCAACCAGGATCTAAGCATCTTCGGTGAGGGCAATGGCGCCATTGATCTGTATGCGGGCACGTCGACCGGCGGCTTGATTGCGCTGGGGCTGGCTGCCGGCAACTCGATCGATAGCGTCGTTCAGCTTTATGAGACGAACGGAGCTAAGATCTTTGCTCCGCTTGGGGTAGAGTCGCCCTGTGTGCAGTCGCTGCCGAAGATCCTGCAGGGATACAAGAGTGTGACGGAACTCTACCAGGTGCAGTTTGACGACATTGGTAGTCCTTCCGTGCGCGATGTGATCGAGAACTTTATTCCCGGTGACCCAGTGCTGAGTTCGCTTTCGAACAAGGTGATGGTGACCACATTCCAACTGGCCGCTGCGACAGCTGCCGGGACATCATGGAACCCTCTGATCATCGATAATCTAGAGGGTTCGCCGGGAGCATCGACGAAGCTCTACGATGCGGCCTTAAGTACCTCGGCCGCGCCCATCTATTTTCCGCCTTACCAGCATCCCGTCTTTGGGTGGTGCAGTGATGGCGGGTTGTTCGCGAACAATCCAGCGCCGCAGGCGGTGGCAAGGGCGGTTCAGGCAGGCACCCCTTTCTCTGACGTTTCGGTGTTGTCCATTGGAACGGGGGTGTCCAATGCATCCATGGAGATCGATGGGTCGAGGCGTCTCTGCTACGGCGTGAATAAATGGGCGTCGCTGACGGCGAGTGGAACAACGCCAAAGCTGCCACTCTTCAACGGCATTATGGATGGCGTGGCGGCAACCAACGATTACCTATGCGGCCAGTTGCTTGGCAGCAACTATCTGCGGATCAACCCTGTACTGACCTCCGCCGTGTCGCTGGACGATTACAGCCCGGCAACGATGAAGATGTTCCAGACCGTAGCTGAAACGCTCTTCGACTCCGAGGAATGGAACACGATTGGGAGATGGGTGGCGGATAACTTTACGCAATTGAAACGGTCCCGCCATCCTCGTGGAGGGAGCGGAGGCCTGCGGTAAGCAAGATTACTTCTCGGGAACAGGCACTGTATCGTTTGCCTCTCTGTCTGACTTTCCACACTTATCGTTACAGGAGCCTAGCAGGATGAACTCGGCAGGAAGGTGACCCTCTCGAATCCCATTCGACATGCCCCATTTCGCCATAGCCCAGCTGTTTGCAACAGAGCCTTTGGATCAACGATTCCCTGTCAACACAACTGTTGATTGCAGCGCGTACACAGTAGGTCACCGCCCGCCATGGTTTGGTCCAGACCCTGGATCCAGAGCCATTCGTTATCGAGCAACGTATATCTAACAACGCCAACATTGGTTCGGTTCCGAGGAGGGCTTCTTGAAGGTTCACACTTGTACATCTATGGTGAGGCACTTGCCGGTAAAGATAGGAAGGGGATTGCGGCGCACTGCGTTCGCTTTGACGGTACTGTGCGTCCCTTTATCGCTCACGGCACAGGCAAAGGACGACTCCATGGTGAAGATCGCTCTACCCCCGGCGAGCGGGATCATGGATGACGGAACGGTCAAGGTCACGGTCGATATTTTAGGTGCTGCCGATCCGTCCTCCCTTCACGTGGAACTCAACAACAAGGACATTACTGATTACTTTTTCAAAGATCGTTGCCTAAAGTCGCCATGCGATCTCAACGCCAAGCTCAACGCGAACATCGTCGGTTCGGGATGGAACTATATGTACGCGCGTGTCGAAGGACCGAACGCGTCGACGGATTCGAGCAGCGCGCAATTTTATAACGATCATGGCGTCGCTCCCAACGATGCTACGACAGGCTATGAAGCGCCCTTTGCCGTATATGCGCATGCGACCGAAGCGCGCGGACTCGAGATTGGCTATTCGCCTTCGAACGGCAGCGAACACACCTTCTACCCCAACGCGTCCTTCCCAGGATGTGAGTATGGTCAGCTGACGCTAGTCACATTGAATCGCACGACACTCGCGCCGAAGTCGCTAAAGTGTTTTCGAGAAAGCGATAACGCTAATCTGGGAACGTATCTCAAGACCCTTACCCAAAGCGATCTAGTCTTTGCAATCGGCAACAAAGAGGAACGGATAGGCAAGCTAAACTTCGCGCCGATTGGGGGTACAAATTTCACTTTAGCTGGAGCGCCGACTGCGTACGCGTACTCGCTCGTCGGGTACGGGGGTTCTGTGCAGGCTCTCGCCGTCGAGAGCTACAAGACATCACCGTACGAGGAGTGGGATGGTGTTAAGGGCAGCCTGATCAACGTCGGATCTACCACGCCAATGTATGCTTTTCGATCGACTGAGGCACCGGCCTTCGCCATCCAACCGGCTGCAGAGGGCGGTACGGCCAAGCTCACCATTGGCTATGTCACAGCCTTCCCGATCGGAGAAGGGTCGACGCCTGTAAACTTCACGCTGCCGGACCAGTTCACGAATATAAGCTACACAAGCCCGGCATGCCGGGTCACCTGCTCAGGGGGTTTATTTACCGCTGTTTTCGATGCTTATACGCTTAAACTGGTTCGCACAAACATGTATGCAACGAACAGTGCCAGCAGTGACTCGGAGATGAAACGGTTCGTCGATGACCAGAATTTTGATTTCTATTCCTTCGGTCCGCGGATCATCATGATTACCAGCGTCGGCGACCCGTTTGGCAGGGTAAAGGCGTGGCACGAAGCCACCATTTCTCCCAGCCGGGAACTGGTCGATACTATTCAGAAGCTGAATGTATCGAGCAATGCTGTTAAGGCTCTTATTCTGGGAGGATCATTCTCAATGATTGGAGTTCCTGGTGCTCTGCCAAAAGCAGACGAAGGAAACCACAACATTACGAAGTGGTACAGCAGCACGCTTCAGACAGGGGAATCGGGCGGACTCCATGGGGTGCTTCTGCGAGGTGCCTCATTCCGTTTCAGTCCTCAAAGTGTAGCTGCATTCAATGTCGACCCGGAGATCAAAAACCCTACTGCCAATGACTTGCTGTCATTTGCGATTCCCGATCAGGTAGGCACCGCACCGTCCGGTGCGTGGCCGGAAATGCAAACTGAGAACTTGCAACGAGCTTATGCTTATGCAAGTGATCAGTTAAACCGGAAAGATTACTTTGCGGGCGACACGTGCAGGCTACCGCGAGTGCAATGCGAGGATATTAGAGCACGGTATACGGGTAGTCAATTGAACAACTTCACCACAGGGATTAATCCTACCGACATTCCGTACCCTGATGACAATCCTAGGTTTACCAAGGAAGAATTGACGAAAGTGCTGCAGCAACTCGCGAGAGAGAAGCAGTATTTGAAGAGTGCCGCAAACTATGCGCTTCAACTGAAAGAGATTAATGACAACGGCACACAGAACATCGGTTTGAGCGTTCAGGACGCAGCGACGTCCGTATCTGCCGCCATCTATTCAACTGAAAAAACTGTTGACCAGAGCGCCTTGGCACTCAGCGCCAATATCGTCCGGTCTATTGCCTCGGTCACTTCCATCATTGGGACTGCATACAAGCCGGCGGCTGTTGTTGCAGGAGTGCTGAACACTGCAGCTGGCATAATTGGAATTGTCGACGCCGCGCAAACTAAACCCGCTGATCCTGTAATGAAGCTCGCTGATCTGTTGGCGACAAACGGCGGAAAGGCTTCGGCTCATGCCTACCAGTTCAACACAGCCGTGAAATCGGCGACCGGCATGTACTTTAATGGAGTGTATTCTGATTGGTTCAAGCTGCAGACGATCGGACTAATGAGCGTGACTCCGAACAGCGGCTGGTATTACGCGACAGTAGGTAATTCCCTCACAGAATACAGCAATGACTTCGTGATCGAGGCGCGCACGAGTTTCTTCGAGCAGGTATTGCCACAATACTTTGTCGAAGCACGTGTAAAAAAGGAGGCTGCATGGTATTGGATGCAAAGGGGCTCTTCTCAAGGGACTGTCAGCACCTTCGCAATTTCATCCGCTAACCTCCCGTTAGGTAATTTGGAAAGCGCTTACTCCTACGACTTCTGGCCAACACCGAAATATCCGAAATGCGAAGATTTTGTCTTCATGTACTCAAGGAAAAGCAAAAAGGCATGGCCTAGTAGTCTGGGCGAGGCTGTCATGGGTCCTGTAAATCTTGCGAATCCTACAGGGCCCGTTGGTATACCTCGCGAGTTTCTTTATGACACCTCTGGGTATCAAGTAACTAGCGACGCGAACTCGAATCAAGAGAGCTTTTGCCGGCAATAATGCCGCCAACGAATCGGTGTAGAGCCGTTGCCTCTGTGTCTATGTCACGACACAGAGGCCGGCATTTTTACGCTTGCCTCAGCGTGCTGTTTTCGGGAACGCTTGTCGTAGTCATCGACGCTTTCTGTCGCTCCTCGGAGCTTGAGACAGTCACGCCTCACCAATAACCAGACTCTCGCGTGCAGCTCGACGAGCTCGAGCTTGGCTGCCGGTGCTTCGTTCACCATAAGCACTCGCTTATTTGAGCTAGCAATTGATCAAGCAGCCGCCATTTCCGCCCGTCATGCGAATGATGGCTGCCAATACCTCGGGTGTAAGTGGGGTGCGGGCAAGGTGACGTCCAATGGGGTCCACCCGGTCTCAAGCAGCTTCTGTACCTCGGCCTCCGCAAGTGGGCGAAACTCATGGACGACGCCAATGCGGGAGTGCAGCTGATTCACGTTGTTGGGTCGCCCGTCGCCTGGTCGTCGTCGTCCCTTAGATTCCGGTCTACAACTCGGACGCGGATAACCACCCCTTGTAATTGCGGGTGTCAAGTTGCGGTAAGCGAGCGACGCTATCGCACCACTCCCAAGGCTCCTCTTCGGGGAGAAGAGGTGTCCGTCTTCCACACGCCGTATACCACGTGACTTCGGGAACGTCCGATCAAGCCACTCGGCCCACTGCACTCCAAATAAGGGTCTCTAATCCCCAAACCATCCGAACCGGCCCCCCACCCAACGCTCGCAGACTCTCTCGGATGGTGATGAGCCCATTCGTACGAGAGCAACCGCGTACTGAGAGCTGGGTCAACTGGAAGAAGATACAGACCCGCTTCGACCATGTTGGAACCAAGTTGAACTGTCTCTACTTCTGCCAAGTAGAAGTGACAGTATAGAGCCGTCGTCTTCCTTGCGGTGCGTGATGTGGGAACCGCTGTTCTGTAGCGGTTTCCAAGGTCTGTGGGGAAGCGTGGAACGGCTGTATCGTTCCATGCGCTTGCTGGTCGCATCGTCGATGAAGACCAACAGGGTGCATGGATCTGCCCGGTTCTCGAACCAGCGGTGCTCACTGCCGTCGATCTGCACCAGCTCACCGTAGCTCTCGCGTCGAAGCCGGGGTTGATGGAAGGTGCGGCGTTGCTTCCGCGACAGCCACAGGCCATCCGCAACCATCCACTTACGGACGGTCTCCCGGCCCACCCTGATCCCGTGTCGCTCCTGCAAGGCCTCGGTGGCCAGCGTCGGGCCGAAGTCCCGATAGTTCCTGCGCACCAACTCCAGCGCATACTCACGGACGCCGGCGTCCAGGTGGTTGTTTGACGCCCGGCCGCGAGCCTGGTGAATCAGCGCACCGCCGCCACCATCCCGATAGCGGACCATCAGCCGGTTCACCTGTCGGTCGCTGATCGCCAACACCGTAGCTGCCGAATTCACCGTACGCCGTCCGGCCAGGAATTCCGTCAACACTTCAATGCGCTGCAGGTCCTTCGCACTCATCGTTACCAGGCCCATCCTGATCGGACATTTCAACTTGGCAGATGGGATGAGAAGGCGAGATGCCTCTGATACAACCTCGCCAGGAGGTAACACATGCCCCGAGCCGTTGCTTTGCCAAGTGGTAGCCAACTACAGCCTCTCCTTCAGAGGCCACCCAGCACAGTCTCAATCGGTATAGATCTGGGAGACCGATATAGTCAGTGCTGCATTCTGGACGCTTCTGGAGATGTGATCGCCGAGGGGCGTGTGCGGACGACACCGCAGGAGTTTGCTGATCATTTCAAGAGCCTTGAACCGGCTTTGATTGCGATTGAGGTGGGGTTCCCATTCGCGTTGGATCAGCCAAAAGTTGATGGAGTGCAGCCACCAAGTCATTGTTGCCAATCCTCGGAATCTTCCGATGATCACAGCCAGTATTCGCAAGTCCGACAGAATCGACGCGCACATGCTTGCCGTCTGGTGCGTGTCGATCAGCGACTCCTATCTCCTGTCACCCATACGCCCAAGGAGGACTACCCGGCAGTGGCTCAGCTCCGAGCCCGCGATCTGCTTGTCAAGTCACGGACCCGGTTGATCAATGCCGTGCGCAGCATTTCGAAGGCGGCGGGTTTACGTATTCCGTCCAGCAGTAGCGGGTCATTCGTTGCCAAGGCTATCGAGTGTCTGTCAGAGGAGCTCCGGCCCAGTTTGATTCCGCTTATCGAGACCATCGCGCACCTGAGCCAGCAGATCAAGGCACTTGACGTCGTAATCGAGAACCTCGGACGCGAGAGATACCCTGTGACCGCCCAGCTTCGTCAAGTAGCGGGTGTCGGTCCGGTGACGTCATTGGAATACATCCTGACCATCGGTAATCCGAAGCGATTTGCGA
>CAXTGN010000205.1:0-8380 GCA_964243455.1 uncultured Acidobacteriaceae bacterium | reverse complement strand
GACCACACCACCGACTGTCGACGTCACGGTTCACGAGGGCGAGACGGACGCCATGCTGACCAGGGCGGCCGCCAGCCCGGGCGATCTCGGGGGTGATCCGGCTGATCCCGGCGCGACGCTCAGCTATGTCCAGTTCGCTCGCCTGGGCCTCGGTCTGCAGCGCACGCAGATCGGTCCGGGCGTTCGGATAGCCTCCTCAGGCGCGTATGAAGTCAGCTACCATCGCTATGGTTCACGGCTGCAAAAGCAGCCTCCGCAGGAGACCGGCTTCTTCAATGGGATCGACACCTCGCTTGCGGGTGTCACAAGCCTGTCCTCCGCGCCTCCAGCACCTTTAAGAACCGGGGTACTGCGTTTGAGCGAGGCGATGCACGACGCATCAGCATCCTTTGACCTACGTCATCCCGAGGCAAGCGGGCCAAAGCTCGTTCAGGCGCAACATCAGCTCGGTGCACTGCTGTACGCCTTGGAGGCGGCCAAATTCCCAGGCAAAGCGGATGTTCTGCATGAGCTGCGTGTGAAGCAGGTACAGCTGAACGATGCTATCGTTCTCGCCCTCGGCCTCCGATTCACGGCTGCTGCGCAGCTACCCGGCCCCGACATGGCGCAAGGCACGTCTGCCAAGGTGACGCTCTCGCTCACAAGCAAGGCTTCGGAGCCGGTTGGCGTCTTCTCGGAGGCCCTGAACGGTCCTGGAGGGAAAACTTCTAAGAAGCTCCTCGCCATGAACCAGGAGCCCTCCGTGAGCGCATCGGAGGGGTTGACCGAGACGCTTGAGGCAACGCAGGATCTGACCGGCACTCCCACTCGGCCTTATTTTCGTCGCGATGGCATCGAGCAAGCGGTGTATCAGGTCAGCGACCCCGCATTGCGCAACGCGTCAGGGACACCCGCTCCACTGGTCGCCTCCGCGGTCCTGCGCTACCGTCAGACCGAGATCCAGGTGAGCAGCGTCGTTGACGTAGGGCAGCAGATGGTTCAGATCGTGCCGAGCACGTCTGTGTCGCTCGCCTCCCATGCTCAGATTCTGCTTCCTGGAGAGAACTCGCTGGTCCTCACGGCGCACGTTCGTCCGCCGGAAACGCAGGTCAAGGGCGAACTCCCGGAAGGGTGGAGGATGACGCCGGAGACTGAATCGGCAAACCGCTCCCCTGGAGAAGAACATATTCGAATTCAGTCGCTCGAGGGGCAGCAGAAGCCCTCCGTCTTTCAGGCAGTCGCCCTGGCGGACGGAGGCAAGCAGCAGCGCGAAGGGTATCGCCCCGTGGGCTATCCCGGGCTTCCACGAACCAACTTCTACACGCCGGCTACCCTGAAGCTTGTTCCCGCTGAGTTGAAGCTCCCGAGCCGCAAGCGAATCGCCTATCTGCCCGGCACGGGTGATGCCGTGGCCGACAATCTGGCCTCCATCGATCTGCCTGTAACGGTCCTTCGCGTGGAGGACTTGACGCCTGGACGTCTTTCACAGTTCGACACTGTCGTTCTCGGGGTGCGAACGTACAACGCACACCCGGATCTGCATGGCTCTCCTTCCCAGGCCCTCTTCGCCTTTCCCCGTGGGGGCGGCAATGTTGTCGTCCAGTACCAAACGGCCGAGTTCACGGGTCGCGACGCACCCTACCCGCTGTCGCTTGGAAGCGCCGAAAAGGTCGTGGACGAGACGGCGCCCGTCCGTCTGCTTCTCCCCACAGAGGGTGGGTCCCCGTCGAGGGACTCAGACGCGGGCCATACCTACGTCGCTCTAAGCTCCCCCAACCGCATCCGGAATGCCGACTTCACGGGCTGGGTGGAGGAACGCGGTCACGGCTTCCTCCAGAGCTGGGATCCCCGGTATACGGTCCTCACCGAGACGCATGATCCGGGCCAGGAGCCGCAACGCGGCGGCCTCATCACCACGGATCTTGGCAAAGGTCATTGGACGTATTGCGCGTTTGCGCTCTACCGCCAGCTGCCCGAGGCCGTTCCCGGCGCCTTTCGGCTCTTCGTCAATTTTCTGGCTCTGGCGGACGGAGCTGCTTCAAATCATTAGAAAGGCGCTTGCGCTGCAAGCCACGGAAAGCAGCCCCAACGAGGCTGCTTTCCGTGTCTTGCGTGTGCTACTCCGAATCGACTAGTGGGTCGTCCGGCGGCGCGTGGTCGTTGCCGGCTTCTTGGGCGCCTCAACGACAGCACCATCACTCATTTGGATCATCAATGGCTTCTGTGTGTAGGAGGCATAGGTACCCGATATGTTTACCGTCGCCCCAACCGCAGGAGGTGTGGCAAGCGGCGTCTTCATCGCTACCGTGAAATCAGGCGTCTTGGGTTGCGCATTCTTGGCGTCATCAGATACTGCTACCTGTAACTGATCAGCCGTTGCTGCCACAATCACGGCGCCCGGGATCTCTACGGTTTTGCCCTTGATCGTGTCGAAGACCTTGTCCGCGTCTGCCTGCTCACCGTACTGAAGCACGAACTCCTTGTCGCTCAGGGCCAGGGTCGCCAGATCCGGTGTCGTCGAGATCAGGTTCTTCACGATGTCTTCAGGCTTCGGCGCGGGCGTAACGGTTGTCGCCAGGTCTGCCGGTGGATTCAGGGTCGTCTGCGCCTGAGCCTGCAGCTTGTCGAAGCCGTCCTGTGAGCCGTGATACTTGCCGTAGCAGTACGTCGCAAGCGTCTGGATGGCCGTCTTCTGTGCAGGGGGGGCAAAGGCGCCCGTACGGGCCGCGTACCATGCACAGTTCAGGTAATCCGGCGGCGTCGACGTGTAGTACGCATTGGCCAGGGTGTACTCGTCCTGCAGCACAGGACCGACAGTCTGCGTCTGTTCCTGCGGCACGGCCTTGAGTTCGTCGGTGATCACCTTGATGGCACCGGCGTTGTCCTTCTTGGCCAAGTCATCCGCCGCAAGCGCGGAGCTGAACACGGGCAAGGTACGGCCCTTGAGCTGCTGGAAGTCCGCATCGCTCATACCCTTGGGAGCCGCGCTTCCCTGGTCCACCGTGAGACCTGTCTGCGCGTAAGGAGCTACCTTGTCCAGCGCTGCCTGCTTGGCACTGGGGTCCGTGGTCGCATCCGCGTCAGCCTTGCCGTAGTACACCTCGAACGCCAGAGCGCGCAGGTTGTTCGGATCGACCGCAAGCAGCTGGCTGCTTGCGTCAAGGATCTGAGCCTTATCACCCGTCTGCGTGGCGGCGCCGAGGATGTCTGTCAGCACCGAGGACTTGATGGGCGAGTTGGGATACTTCTGCAGATATCCCTTCAGTGCGGTCACTTTGGCAGCCGGCTGACCCGCCTGCTCCGCTGCCTGATAGGCGTTGAATTCGTCAGGCGGAAGCGTGACCTGCTGGCCGGTTGCGCCCTGGGCTCCGCCCGCGCTTGCATCCTGCGCCAGAACAAAGGGTGTGAAGGATGCTGCGCCGACAGCTGCCAGCAACGAGGTAAGAACTACCTTTTTCATGCGATCTCCTCGGGACGCTTCCCGAACGTGATTTGGGCAAAATTGGCTGCCGAAGCCTGAACGCCGTGGCCGACCGGCCTACGGCCAATGATGCGGATTATAGGAACCGGTGTTGCTCTCATGCAACTTACGCCTCAGCATAGCCTGTGGCGAGGGTCCAAAAGTAACCGGAGACGGGCTCCATCTGGTTACAGCCGCCTTATCCACAAGAACCCGACCACCCATGTTGCCTCCGGGGGTACCCGTGCCTACGATAAAGCAAACACCTGGCCCAGCCCCTGGTCCAACTGAAACGGAGAGCGCACGCCCTTGCTCAAGCTGAAAAAGGTCCAGATCCTCGGTTTCAAATCCTTTTGCGACCGCACCGAGGTGCAGCTTGAGGGTCAGGGCATTGCCGCCATTGTAGGACCAAATGGCTGCGGCAAGTCCAACATTTCCGATGCCATCATATGGGTGCTCGGCGAGCAATCCGCCAAGAGCCTGCGCGGTCTGAAGATGGAAGACGTCATCTTCGCCGGTACACGCGATCGCCGTCCCACCGGCATGGCCGAGGTCTCGCTCACTCTCGTCGACCCGACAGTTTACGACGGAAACGACCCGGAACCCGAGCAGCTGGGCGCCCAGAACACCGATTTTGCCGGGGACTGGGACGAAGGCTCCCTCCGGGAGCAGGCCGCCGAAGAAACCGAAGAAGCCGTACTTGAAGCCCAGCCCGGTCAGACCTACGAAACCGAGGGTGCAGGGCCCAGGGCACAGGGCTCAGAAGGCCAACAAACTCCCTCTGCCAACGGCGAAGCCGCAAACAGCGAAGCCGCCGCTAACAGCGTCGTTCTCAAAGTCCGCCGCCGCAAGTTCAACCGCACCCCTGCCCGTGCCGGCGAGATCACTGTTACGCGCCGCCTGTTCCGCTCCGGCGAGAGCGAATACCTGCTCAACGGCAAGATGTGCCGGCTCCGCGACATCCAGGACATCTTTCTCGGCACCGGTCTGGGCGGCGAAAGCTACGCCATCATCGGCCAGGAGCGCATCGGTCAGCTGCTCAGCTCCAAGCCCCTCGACCGCCGCTCCATCATCGAAGAAGCCGCCGGTATTACGCGTTTCAAGACCAAAAAACGCCTCGCCGAGCTCCGCCTCGAGTCCGCCAAGACCAATCTTTTCCGGGTCAACGACATCTTCGACGAAGTCACCCGGCAGGTCGCCGGCCTCAAACGGCAGGCCTCCAAGGCCGAGAAGTACGGCGAACTGCGCATCGAGTTTACCGCCAAGCTGCGTGTCGTACTCGCCACCCGGCTCCGTGGCATGGACGCCGAGTCCACCTCCCTCAAGACCGAACTCGATCGGCTTAACGGCCTGATCAACGCGCAGTCGACCGAGCTCGAAACCCTGGACGCCGAGCACCGCACCGGCACTGCCCGCGGCTACGAACTCGACCGCGAAATCCGTGAGACCACGGCCCGTGCCAGCTCCTCGGCCGTTGAGCTCGAGCGCACCCAGGCCCGCCGGCACGCCAACACCGACCGTCAAGCGGAGCTCGCCCAGCGTCTGGCAGCAGCTAACGATGAGCTCGCCCAAGCCCGCGAAGCCCTGGCCCACCTGGCCGGCGAACGCGAACAGCACCGCACCTTCCTCGAGACGGCCACCGCCGAAGCCAACGCGCACAAGGCCTCCGCACAGGCCCAGCAACAGCGCGCGCACGACGCCATGCGCGGCGTCCTGAATGCCGAGGCCCAAGCGGAGCAGGGCCGTCGCAACGCGATGAACGCTATGCAGTGTGCCAACGGCGCCCGCAACGAGATCGCCCAGGCCGAAGCCGCGCTCGCAGGTCTGGACCGCGAAAACGAACGTCTCTCCGCTGAGTCGGACGGCGCCCGAGGAGAGCTCGAAGCGATCGGCCAGCAACGCGGACAAGCCAAACTCACCTTCGAGTCGGTCACAGAACGCCTGAGGCGCCTCGAAACCGAGATCGTCGAGCTGCGCGGCAAAATCGAACAGTGTCGCATGGATGAGACACAGTCCCGCCGTCGCGGCGATGCTCTTCGCGCGGAACTGGCCACCTTGCTGGGCCGTCGCGGGTCGCTCGAAGCGCTCATCCGGGAGCACAGCTATTCCACCGACACCGTCCGCAACATCTTCCGCGCCAACGCCCGCCGCGCCCAAAACAACCAGGACGGCATGTCCCCCGTCGGCACGTTGGCCGACTTCCTCGAGGTCGATGGCCGCTACGAGAACGTCGTCGATGAGTTCCTGCGCGATGAATTGAACTACATCGTCGTCAAGAGCTGGGACGCCGCCGACGAAGGCGTTCGCCTCCTGCACGGCGACGTCGCCGGCCGCGCCACCTTCCTCGTCCATCCCGAAGACGGCCAGGCTGCATTCTCCTTCGCGCAAGGCATGGCCAGCTCGGCCAGCCCCAACCGTGAGGGCGTGATCCCGCTCACCGACTGCGTGCGCGTCCTGAACGGCTTTGGCCGCTCGCTCGAGGTCATCCTGCCGCGCCTGCGCGAGGGCTTCGTCACCCCGGACACCGACACCGCCCGCAGCCTCGCCATGCTCAACCCGCAGGCCTTCTTTCTTGCGCCCTCCGGCGAGACCTTCCACAACGTCACGGTGACCGGCGGCAAGCCGCGCACGCAGGGTCCCCTGGCCCTCAAGCGCGAACTGGCCGAGGTGCAGACCAAGGTCAACGGCATCGAAGCGGAGCTCTCGAAAAACGAAACGGCCACCGCCGTCCTCACGCGCGAGCTCGCGGAATTGACTGCAACGCTGGACACCCGCAACCACGAGCGTCGCGACACCGAGCGTGAAAGCGCGGCCCTCCGCCAAATGGAGGCCGAAGCCGGTCGCCTGGAGCGGCGTCTACAGGAGTGGCACCTCGCCCTGTCCAGTAACAAGGACCAGCGCGGCGCCCGCGAGGAGCTGATCAGTCGCAAGCGCGCCGAAGCCGAGCGTCTCGAAGCCGAACGCGCCGGCATGGAAGACCAGGTTGCCGAGCTCACCACGCGGCTCGCCACGCTACGCGCCGAACGCGAAGAGCTGCAGGCGGCCGCCTCTGCGGCCAACGCCGCACTGGCGGGCCTCGAAGAGCGCCGCCGCAACGCTGGCGCCAACGCTGAACGCACCGAGCGCCTCTTCGGAGGCCAACAGCAGCGCATCGCCCACATCGAAGGCGGCATGGACAGCGCGCAGGCTGAAAAGGCCCGCCGTGAAGAAGAAAACACCACCCTAGCAGCACAGATCAACGAACTCTCGGCGACCCGCCACGATGCGGCGGCGGCCGGCGAACGCCTCTCCGCCGAGGCGACCATCCTGCGAGCTCGCCTCGCCGAGCTCGATGGCCGACTCCGTACACTGCGCCACGACACCGAAGGGCTTCGAGATCAGCGAGCAGCGCACACCGCGCGTTACGCCAGGCTCTCTTCCGACATCGAGCACCTCGAAGCCACCTGCATCAACGATCTCTCTGCCGAGCCCCAGACTCTGCGGGACGATGCAAGCATCCAGCCCCTCGAGGCCGAAGCCCTCACCGAAGCCGACGAACAGGCCCGCGCCCTGCGCAAGCGCATGGAAAACATGGGCCCGGTCAACATGATGGCTCTCGACGAACTCCGCGAAGCGTCCGAGCGCTACACGCATCTCGAAGCCCAGCGCAAAGACCTCATCGAAGCCATCGACAACACCACGGCATCCATCCGGGAAATCGAGGACGTCAGCCGCGAGAAGTTCGACGAAGCCTTCCAGATCATCAACGAGAACTTCTCGCAGACGTTCACCAAGCTCTTCGGCGGCGGTCAGGCCTTCATGCGTCTTACGGACACTGAAGACAGCAAAGACGATCTTGCCGGAATCGACATCATCGCCTCGCCACCGGGCAAAAAGCTCCAGAACGTCCTTCTGCTCTCGGGTGGCGAAAAGGCTCTGACAGCGCTGTCCCTGCTGGTCGGCATCTTCCAGTTCCAGCCCGCGCCCTTCTGCATCCTCGACGAGGTCGACGCGCCGCTCGACGAGACCAACGTCGGCCGCTTCGCGCGCCTCATCGCCGAAATGGCCGACTCCACCCAGTTCGTCGTGATCACGCACAGCAAGCGCACCATGGAGCAGGCCGACGTCATGTACGGTGTCACCATGCAGGAGCCCGGTGTCAGCAAGGTCGTCAGCGTCACCCTCGGCGGTCGCACTCGGGGCAACCAGGCGCGTCCGGCGGCGTAAAGCGCTGGCTCGGAGTAGATCGGAAGACCCGACTCAGCCGTGTCTTAACGTATTCCTCATCCTGCGTCACTTCAGCCCTGAGATAGCTTGAAGAGACGTGGGCTCTCGGGCTCCGTTTTAGCCTCAATGAACCCACTCGATTGGTTGATCGCCGCGCTCCTCGTGTATTCCGCCGTGCGTGCGGCCCTGCACGGCTTCTTCCGAGAAGCCTTCACCCTGGCTGGGCTCGTGATCGGTTTTCCGCTGGCCTGCTGGTACTACCGCGATGGCGCCCATGCGCTGGGCGGCCTATTCACCGCGCCGACAATTGCTCTGCTCGCCGCCTTTTTCCTGATCCTCACCGCCGTGACCCTGACGGCTTCCCTGTTGGGCCGCCTGTTTCGTCGCGGCGCCCGCACCGTGGGCCTGGGATTCGCCGACCGGCTCGGCGGCGCCCTCTTCGGCTTTCTTCGCGGGGCCGGAATTGCCGTGGCGCTTTTGATGGCACTTACCGCATTCCTGCCAGCCGCCCCATGGGTGCAAAGCTCCCAGATCGCTCCCTATTTGCTCCGGGCGGCCCATGCTGTATCCTTCGGCATGCCGTCGGACCTCAGGCTTAGGCTCTGGGACGGGCTCCAGCATCTCAACCATAGCTCTGCCGATTGGATCAAGTCCGGGCCCCTGTCGCATAGTAGGACCAAGACACTACAGCCTTAGCGGGGAGAACGCGAGTGAAGCGCGAGCTGGAACATCTGG
>CAXTGN010000204.1:0-8396 GCA_964243455.1 uncultured Acidobacteriaceae bacterium | reverse complement strand
GTCTGCGTTGGTTTCGGGTATCAACATGGCAATCATCCTTGGAGAGCGCAGCACGGGTGCTCCGGAGCAGAGATCGACCCGCAGGGGTCGGATGAAGTATAGACGGTTTGGTTTCCGAGCCGATATCCGACACGTGGAACGGATTGCAGATTCGTTGTTGGAGATCCCAGCATCCCACTTGTAGGGTCTAGAATGAAGCCATTGTGGGATTGACCGATTCCGCGACTCGGCTGTATGATCCGCAGCACCGCGTTGCGCGCCGATGCAACCGGCAGCTGACTTTGCTGGACTGACTTCCGGGAGTTCCACTGTGAACCATATCGCTCTTGCACTTGCTCTCTATTTCGGTGTGAACTTCGTGTGCGCTCTGGTGCTTCACGTTCATGCGGAGCATCAGGCCCATCTGCGTTTACGCGCGATGGACGTTCTGGTGCATTTCGTTCTGCTGACGGCATTTGGGCTTCCGGCCCTCCTGTTTATCACGGCGGAGGCGCTGTTCGGCGGCGATGGCCGGGCTAAGCTGCCCAAGAAGACTCGGGTGTCTCCGGCGGGTGCGCGGGCAGCCTAGACGGCTGAGGGCTTCAGCCGCTGGTCCCGGGACGTTGTCGCTCACAGTGGCAAACAGCAGATCCCTTCGTTGCGCCACGGGATCACAAGTCTTGGGGGAGGGGTGGCTCGCTGGCCTACCGAACGACAGATCTCGCTGGATCAGCAGGCGAGAGAGGCTCGGTCGATAGTCAGGTCGCCCAGGTTGCCGAGCAGGGTCAGGGTGAGTCCCTGGGGCTGCAGCAGGTCGTTTGCGACGCGCAGGATGTCATTCGGCGTGACCCGGTCGACCTCGGCGGTGATTTCATCGGTGGTGAAGAACCTGCCATAGAACATCTCCTGACGAGCAAGGGAGTTCATGCGAGCGCCGGAGGACTCGAGACCCAGAACCATGTTGGTTTTGAGTTGTTCCTTGACGCGGCATAACTCTTCTTCGGAGACGGGCTCTTGCTTGAGGCGGGTGAACTCGGCGAGCGTGAGGTCGAGCACCTCACGTGTGTTTTCGACCGCGCAACCGGCGTAGACGGCCAGGGAGCCGGTGTCGCGAAACGGGCTTGTCTCGGAGTAGATGGAGTAGGCGAGGCCGCGCTCTTCACGAACGGACTGGAACAGGCGCGAGCTCATGCCGCCGCCGAGAACGGAGTTGAGCAGGAAGAGGATGTAGCGGTCCGGATGCGCCGTGGGCAGGGCCGGAAGGGCGAGGCAGAATTGAACCTGTTCCAGAGATTTCTTGTTCCTGAGCGTGATGTGTGGATGAGTGGAGGGGGTTCCCCACCGAGGCAGGTCGCCGTCGGAGCTGGCAGAGAGGGACGAAAATGCCTGCTCGACTTCGGCTACAAAGGCGTCGTGCTCGAAGTTGCCAGCTGCGGTGAAGAGCATGTTGGCAGGGGTGAAGCGGCGCGCGTACTCCTCGAGAACAATGGACTGGTTGAAAGAAGGCACAGTTTTTGCGGTGCCGAGGATGGGACGGCCGAGGGCAGCGCCCGCCCAGAACTTCTGGGTGAACAACTCATGGACAAGGTAGTCGGGATTGTCCTCATCCATCTTGATTTCTTCGAGGATGACGCCCTGTTCGCGGGTGATGTCCTCCTGCGTGAGCGTGGGATGGAGCACCAGATCGGAGAGGAGATCGAGGGCGAGCGGCACGTTGGAATCCAGAACCTTGATGGAAAAGCAGATGTTTTCCTTGGAGGTGTAGGCGTCGAGGTTGCCGCCGATCGCGTCGACTTCGCGGGCGAACTGGTGCGCCGAACGGGTGGTTGTGCCCTTGAAGACCATGTGCTCGAGGAAGTGGGAGATGCCGTTCGTCTCGGGGGTCTCATCGCGGGAGCCGGAACGGAGCCAGATGCCCATGGAGACGGAGCGGAAATGGGGCATGCGCTCGGTCAGGACGAGGAGGCCGTTCGCGAGAGTGGTGGTGCGGATGTCGCGGGTGTGGGAGGTGGCAAGGGCGGAGTCTTCCGCGAGGACGACAGACATTTCTCTATTGTTTCACGAGGCTCGCTCGGCGGAACGCTGCCACGTGAGCTGCTTGCTGTCGGGCTGTATGCCGCATGCAGCGCGGCGGTACACTGAAAGGATGGGAGATCGGGCACTTTTCGGTCTGGGACTGGATCAACTGACGGAGCTGATGGCGGGCTTCGGGCAGAAGCCGTATCGTGCCCGGCAGGTCTTTGAGGGGCTGTACAAGCGTCAGGTTCGGTCCATTGAGGAAGTGACAACGCTGTCGCAGGAGTTGCGCGACCGGATCATGGCCGAGGGCTGGAGTGTGGGCCTGCCGGAGATCGTGCAGACCGCGACAAGCGTGGATGGAACCGAGCGCTACCTGATGCGCATGGCCGATGGCGAGACGGTGGAGACCGTGTGGATGCCGGACGGCGATGGCGGCGAACGCGGCGACGGCTCTGAGGCGGCGACGGAAGAGGCGGCCGAGGATGTGGTGGGGGTGGACGAAGCATTGCGGTTGACTGGTGTGCCAGACAAACCGCGGAGTCCCTTCGGGAATGACGACAAAGAAGACAAAGGCGACGGCCGTGAAAGCAACAGCGAGCGTAGCTTCTGGGACCGTCGTGGCAGCGGACGGCCCAGGAGCGCGTTTGGGGCTTTGGCCGAGGCGGGGTATCGGCGGGCGACTATCTGCGTGTCGAGCCAGGTTGGCTGCGCGGTGAACTGTCAGTTCTGCCTTACGGCGAAGCTGGGCATCAAGCGGAACCTGACCGCCGGCGAGATCGCCGGACAGGTGACAGCAGTACTGACCCGGCATGGGGTCCAGATGGGGAAGGACCGAATCAACCTTGTGTTCATGGGGATGGGCGAGCCGTTTCTGAACTATGACTCGTTTATGGCAGCGGTTCGGTTGCTTGTGGGAGGCGTGGGCATCCCGGAGTCGCGCATGACGGTGTCGACGTCCGGGATCCTGCCGGGTATTGAGCGTTTTGCGACGGAGACGATCCGGCCGAAGCTGGCCTTGAGCCTGAATGCGAGCAACGACCGGGTGCGTGAGGCGATGATGCCGATTACGCGCAAGTGGAAGATCGCGGAGCTGCTCGAGGCGTGCCGGAAAATCCCGCTCAGGACCAGGGAATGGGTGACGTTTGAGTACGTGCTGCTGGGCGGCGTAAACGACCAGCCGGAGCATGCGCGCGAGGTGCTGGAGCTGCTGGCCGGCATGAATGCGAAGGTCAATCTGATTGTGTGGAACCCGGGGCCGGGGATCGACTACAGCCAGCCGAAGCCGGATGACGTGGCGCGGTTTCAGCGAATGCTGATCGATGGCGGGATCGCGACCTATATTCGTCGACCACGGGGACGCGATATCTATGCCGCGTGTGGGCAGCTGAAGCGAACCATCTTAGATCGGGCGGAGGAGCGGGGCGAGCTGGTGACCATCGGGCAGTCGGCCTAGAAGGCTGGCTGCGGATGCTCTAGGCGCGCTGCATCTGGGCGGTGGCTGCGAGTTCCAGGGCCACCTCGGCGACCAGGTCGTAGCTGTGACGAAGCACCTCGCCCTCGTGGACGAAGTTGCCGACGATGGGCTGGACGCCCAGGGCGCGGACGCGCTCGAGGTCGGCTTCGATCGGTCTTTGACCTTCAGCGGCGTACTGGGTGACGGTTGCGGGGCGGATGGGGCCGGTGTTGATCAGCGCGTAGTCGAGAATGGGTGCGCCCGCGTGATCGAAGATCTTCTCGATGTGCTCGGAAGCGGTCAGATCGAGGCTCTCGTTGGCCTGCGTCATGAGATTGCAGATGTAGACGCGGGTCGCGTGGGAGCTCGCGATGGCTTCGGGGATGCCCCGAACGAGCAGGTTGGAGATCACCGAGGTGAACAGCGAGCCAGGGCCAAGGGTGATGAGGTCGGCGGTGGCAATGGCATCGAGCGTCTCGGGGAGCGGATCGCACTGGGCGGGCTCGAGCATGAGTTCGACGATGCGGGATTTCGAGGCGGAGATGCGCGTTTCGCCGCGGACCAGGGTGCCGTCCTCCATTGGCGCGGCCAGGGTGGCGTTGGCCGTGGTGGCTGGATAAATACAGCCGCGGGTGGCGAGGATTTGCGAGGAGGCCTGAATGGCCTGAGCGAAGTCGCCGCGCATTTCGGTGAGGGCGGCGAGAAAGAGGTTACCGAAGCTGTGCCCCTTGAGGTCGCCCGAGGAGAAGCGATGCTGGAAGAGCTGCGTCATCAGCTGTTCATCTTCCGACAGGGCGACCATGCAGTTGCGGACGTCGCCCGGCGGGAGGATCTTCATGTCCTCGCGAAGGCGGCCGGAGGAGCCACCGTCGTCGGTGACGGTGACGATGGCCGCAAGGTCGCAGATGCGGGAGAGGTTGGTCTTGGGGCGCCGGCGATCTTCGAAGCCCAGCGTGTGGTCCGGCTGCTGGAGGACCTGTGCGGGGGAGGCGAAGTGCTTCAGGCCCCGCAAAAGGGTGGACAAACCCGTGCCACCGCCGATGGCGACCACGCGGAGAGGACGGGTTGTGTCTCGGGCCGAACGCATCTGGTGCACCCAGTGTAGGCGGTCAAGGAGGCTTCGGCGACCCTCCCTTTAGCTTTCGGGGTACAACAAATCGGTGAAGCGGGGATCATCGGTCATGTTGGAGAAGTCGGAGTCGCCGCGAGCCTGGATGCGGTTCATGGGATTCAGCCGGATCGCGTTTTCGAGGTGCTCGAGGCACTCATGGCTGCGGCCAACCATGCTCGCCAGCAGTGCGAGACCGTAGAAGGGGTAATCCGCGGATTCGTTTTCGAGCAGGATGTGCTTGAAGTGCTCGCTGGCTTCGTCGTAATGACCGTGGTTCAGAAGGGAGATGGCATAGTCATACCGCTCCTCGTGGGTGCGGAACTCCGTGGTGCCCTGGTGGATCTGGGACACGCAGGCGGCGATGTACATGCGGATGCGATCGGCGAGGTCATGCGGAGCGCCGTCCAGAAGTGCCGTGAACGCAGTGTGCGCCTCGGTGTACTTGCCATTGCCCATGAGGGTCAGGGCCTTTTCATAGAGGGCCAGCAGCGCCTTGCGGTTTCCGTCCTCCGCAGGCACGGGCGTACCGGCGAGAGTACGTGGCATGCGGTGGAGCTTGCCGGCGCGCTCTTCAGATCTTCCATTGGCAGATTGTGTGGCGGAGGGGGATGGGATGGTCTGGGCGGACTTGGTGGCCATGGGTCTCTCTTAGGTCGCACAAGAGGCGATTGCGTTTCGGGTTTGGAGGAAGGGTTGTTGGGCTGTCTGGGATTTATAAGGGCTTCGAGGGCCTTTGGTCAATTCGGACAGGTTTCTGTGATGGGCGGAACAGCCTGCAAGCGATTACCTACCTCCCCCTTCGCGGTACAAAACAGGATTGAGCGTTGGATCGTTATACATCTTCAGCTGACGATAGACCTTGAAACGGCGTCTGCCAGTGACCAGGTCTGTCCAGAGATCGAGGAGGCACTGAGCCAGGTCGTCTCGTTGGGTCTGCAAGATATCCAGGCGGTCACGGTTGCGTACGCGATGGGCGTCGTCCACCTCCGTGCGCCCAACCAGTTCGGCGGTGTGGAAGAGCTGGAGGGAAAGGATCGAGAGTCGGGCGATGATGAGACCCGGCGTTTCGGAATGAAGAGCGGCTTGCGAGCCAGGCTCGGCGACTGACTGGAAGAGTGTGAGGTCGATCTGTTCGGTGAGATCGTTTCGTCGCTGGTTGAGGCGATCGATCGATCGTTTGACCTGAGCAATCTCGATATCGGTCGATTGCGGGTCACGAGCGGCATCTTCCTGATGCCAGAGGTCGAAGTTAGCGCGGTGTTGCGAGATGACGATGTGATGGAAGGCTGTGGATGGAGACGGGGCGGAATGGCGCGAGTCGTGCCAGTGTGCGTTGGCCTGATCGTGAAATGCCGGGATTCCGCTGAGGTCGACCATGCAGGGTTACCGAAGAGGGTACCAGCCGCGGCGATGGCGCGTGGCGTTGCATGTGTCGGCCCCGAACGGTGAGACTGTGGGGGATGATCGACGCGAACGTGCGCCGGGTGCTGATCTACCGGCTGGGCAGCCTGGGGGACATGGCGATTGCAGTGCCGGCGCTCCGGCTCGCCCAGCGGGCGTACCCCCATGCAGAACGGCGCATGCTGACCAATATGCCTGTGGATGCGAAGGCGCCGGCCGCAGCGGCGGTGCTGGACGGCTCGGGGCTGATCGACGGCTATTACCGCTACGACGTCGGCACACGAAGCGTATTGAAGCTGGGCAAGTTGCTCCTGCAGTTGCGGCTGTGGCGACCAGAGGTGGTGATTTATCTCGCGGCACCGCGCGGCGTCGCCGCGGCGGAACGGGATCTGCGATTCTTTCGGGCGTGCGGGGTCAAGCGGGTGATCGGTGCTCCCCTGACGGCGGCGATGCAGGGGAACTTTTTCGGAGAGGATCCCGGGTCGGAGGAGGCGAAGGCGCGCCTGTTTGCCGGAGAGCTAGAGATGGAGGCGGCCCGACTCGCACGATGCCTTGCGGCGCTGGGAGACGCTGCACTGGATGAATCCGAGAGCTGGAGCCTGGGGCTGTCTGCGGTGGAGCGGCAGCGCGCGGCGGAGGCCATTGGAGCTGAAGTACTGGTGACCCAACCGCTCGCCGTGAGTGTGGGGACCAAGGTGCAGGCCAAGGACTGGGGCCAAGAGAACTGGAGAGAACTGCTGAGGCGAGTGGTGCCAGCGGCAGGGCAGCGTGGGTTGGTTCTGCTGGGCGCGCCAGAGGAAGCCGAGGGGAGTGAGTATGTGGCAGAAGGATGGCGTCAGGCGGGCGGAGGGCCTGTAGTGAATCTGTGCGGCCGGCTGACTCCGCGGGAGAGCGCTGCTGCCTTGGAGCGTTGTTGTGCCCTGCTGGGGCACGACAGCGGGCCGATGCACCTTGCGGCTTCGGTCGGGACTCCGGTCGTGGCAGTCTTTGCAGCGCGTAACATTCCCCGGCAATGGTTTCCGGCCGGCGACGGGAATGAAGTGGTCTACCACCGTGTTGAGTGCTGGGGATGCGGTCTGGAAACCTGTGTAGAGCAGAGGAAAAAGTGTTTGACGTCGATGGCCGTGGATGAGGTTTTGCAGGCGGCGGAGCGTGTGTTGGGCCGGTTGGTTGGTGACTGACGGCCAGCGCCTTATTGGCTTGGGTGGCCTCGGCAGCCAAGCAAGCAGGTTCCCCGTCGGGGGAATGACAACGAGAAAGCCGGGGCTGCGATCGCAGGGCGTCCGCCAACCGGTTCAAGTCCTGGATGCAGGTCCCAAAACTCAGCACGGGAAGGATGCGAGGATGGAGAGCGATGCGTAGTTTGCCGGAGTTGCATGCGGTGCTCGGCCTGTTGGCGGGCGGTTTTGGGCGGGTGCGGGTGCTGGTGGTGGGCGATCTGATGTTGGACCGCTACATCCTGGGCGAGGTGGATCGTATCTCGCCGGAGGCACCCGTGCCGGTGCTGCGTCATGCGCAGCGGTACGAGCGGCCCGGTGGGGCGGCCAATGTCGCGATGAACCTTGCCGGCTTAGGTTGCGAGGCCGTGCTGGCCGGGTTCTGGGGCGAGGATGGGGAGCGGCGCGAGCTGGAAGGGGCGCTCGCTGCGGCCAAGGTGAGTACGGTAGGGGTGGTGACTACGGACCTGCCGACGATCTCGAAGACCCGGATCGTGGGCCGAACGCAGCAGCTGCTTCGACTGGATATCGAGAGTGCCGAACGCCCGACAACGGAGGATCAGAACCGGTTGCTGGAACGCGTGGAGGCCCTTGTCCCAAAGGTGCACGCGGTGGTGTTGTCGGATTATGCCAAGGGCGCGTTAACGCCGGAGCTCTGCGAGCAAATCATTCGAGCCGCGCGCGAGGCGGATGTGCCCGTGCTGGCCGATCCGAAGACGCCGGACCTGAGCAAGTATTCGGGCGCGACGGTCGTCTGCCCCAACCTGCACGAGCTGGCGCTGGCGACAGGATGTGCGATGTCTGACACCCCGGGGCTTTTGCGAGGTGGAGAGGCGCAACGCCGCGAACACGACCTGCGTTATCTCGTGGTGACCATGAGCGAACGCGGCATCCGGTTGCTGTCCGATGCGGGGGACTTCCATTCACCGGCGCGAGGTCTTCGACGTTTCTGGCGCGGGGGATACGGTGATCGCGACGATGGCGGCTTCGCTGGCCGCAGGATTGGAGGTACAGACCGCGGTTGAGCTGGCAAACCTGGCCGCTGGGATCGTGGTCGGCAAGGTGGGTACGGCACCGATCGCTCACCATGAGCTGACGGCACTGCTGACGCCGTCCAAGGGCATCAGCGACGCCGAGAAGATCCTGGACCGGTCGCAGGTGACGGCGCGCGTGCGGGAGTGGCGTGCGGCGGGGGAGACGGTTGTGTTCACCAACG
>CAXTGN010000203.1:0-8401 GCA_964243455.1 uncultured Acidobacteriaceae bacterium | reverse complement strand
CGTACTGATCCATGGCGATGCGGAGTAGATCGTCATCGGATCGCACGACGGTGCGGCAGAAGTTCAGCAGCAGCTCGATCCGTGTCGTCATGGGCAGCGAGGAACCCTTCCCGTTATTAGCCGTCATGGAGACAGCGTAAGGGTAACGTGACTGAGGTAACGTGGAAAACTCGTCCGGATCCGGCGCTTGTACCGCTTTTGTGGTAGGAGCTTCTGGATTTTACCGGCTTTCATCGGCCTTCGCGGGCCTCCTTGGGTAGAGATCCCGATGCGGGTACCGCGGTGTTGATGAGCCTACTGCGGAGTCTGTCGCCTTCTGTTGCAAGGCTGGTGCAGCTGGCATCCAAATGGCCATGTTGGCCGCTGAGGAAAAGAAAAAACGTGTTCGCAAGGCAAAGGCGCTCCTGGTGCCGATTGCGGCTGAAGTGATTGCCAAGGCAAGTGCCGAGGACCATGCCGATCCTCTGGACCCTGTGGCTACGGCCAGAGCGGCGGGGCTCCGGTATGTGACGGATCGCAAGCCGGGCGTTCGACGGCACGCCATCGGCAAGGATGGGAAGACCTTTGAGTACAGTGCTGATCCCGGCGGAGATCCGGTGACGGATGACGCGACCCTGGGCCGCATCAAGTCATTGGTCATTCCGCCGGCATGGACGGATGTCTGGATCTGCAAGCAACCGAATGGACACCTGCAGGCGACGGGCCGGGATGCGCGCGGGCGCAAGCAGAGCCGGTACCATCCCAAGTGGCGCGAGGCGCGAGATGAGAACAAGTACGAGCGCATGGTGAAGTTCGCGGCCGCGCTGCCGAAGCTGCGTGAGCGGGTAAATGCCGATCTGAAGCTTCCGGGGCTGCCGCGCAACAAGGTCCTGGCGACCATTGTCCGCGTAATGGAACAGACCCACATCCGCGTGGGGAACCAGGAGTACGCGAAGGAAAACAAGAGTTATGGCTTGACGACCATGCGCAATAAGCACGTTGAAGTGCATGGGGCGGAGGTAACGTTTTCCTTCCAGGGCAAGAGCCGCGTGCACCACACCATCAGCCTGCATGACAAGCGGCTGGCGCGCATCATCAAGGCATGTGAGGACATACCAGGGTATGAGCTGTTTCAGTACCTGGATCATGATGGGAACCACCACGCGATTGATTCCGCAGATGTGAATGAATACCTGCGGGAGGTCACAGGAGAACACTTCACGGCCAAGGACTTCCGGACATGGGCCGGTACGGTGCTGGCGTCCGAAATGCTGCGAGAGCTTGGGCCGTACGAGACGGCAGCGCAAGCGAAGAAGAATGTGGTGGAAGCGATCAAGGCCGTTGCCAAGCAGCTCGGCAACACGCCGGCTGTCTGTCGAAAGGCGTATGTGCACCCTGCTGTGCTGGAGGCCTATCTTGCGGGCAAGATCAGCGCCGAAGTGGCCAAGGAAGAGCTTGAAGAGGAGATTGCCGAGCATGAACATGCGTTGCGCCAGGAAGAACTGGTGCTGCTGGATCTCTTGGAACAGAGGACAGCGCTGGAGGTGAACGCGTAAGCAGACGTCCCCGCGCCGCTTGCACTCCGCGGAATGACGAAGTTGGTGGCCCTTTTGTGTTGGTCACGGCGCTTACCTGATTGAAGGCTGAAGTCGAGGCCTTCAGAAAAGGGAGATCCACCATGAACAAACAAATCACCACGAAACGCTCGGTCCTCTGCGCCACCTTGTTCGGTTTGGCGGTCCTGGTGCCTGGGATTCGCGCACAGAGTTCCTATCCGGTAGCACGAGCGGAAATTCCGTTTGCGTTTCGCTATGGGTCGCGTGTCCTTCCAGCGGGCGAGTACACCGTGCGCATGATGTCCACCAACATCATGGCGATCCAAGGCAAGCCTGGGGTCCTATCCCTGGGGCTGGTGCTGCGGGAAGACGGCGACAAGCAGCCCAGCCGGTCGAAACTGGTGTACAGGCACCAGGGCTCCGAGCTGCTGTTGCGTGACGTCTGGGTCTCCGGGCGTGGGTTGCACCTTCAGTGCCCACCGCAGAAGCTGAAGACAGCAAAGCACCAGGAGATCGCCGCGGCGAAGTCCGATGACCCGTTCGTGGAGGTCGCTCTTGCGGACACGCCACGCTGAACAAAGCTGCAGGCCGCCATCCGAGTACCTTATGCGGCTTGCACCCTCTTTGCCCAGGGTGCGTTGTAGGTTCTGGCTGGCGGGTGGATCGTGCGGGAAGGTTGGTCGTCGGTTGTTAGTTGTTAGTTGTTAGTTGTTCGTCGTTCTCGGTGAGTGGGGGCGTGCCCCCTCCCCCTTTCTATTGCAAGATGTTCAGACTGCTGGGCTTAGTGGTGGATCTGGGGTGGTTGGTGGGCCACGGGCTGCGGAAGGTGCCTTCGCTCCGTCCAGCCTTCGGCAGAACGGAGCTCACCTTGGCGACGATCAGGCTATCGCGAAGGTAGGGCACCCGGACCACCCGCTACCTGACAATTGAACTTCGGTGTGAGTGGGCCACCCGCTGTTGGGAGATAGGTGGGCAACTCACCCACCCTACGTACGAACCATGTTGATCACCAATTCAAGGTTGCTTCCAGACTGAACCGATATCGAGTTTTTACCGACTGTGTTCTGGTAGGACCAGAGCTTGTAGCCAGGCGCGCTAATCATCAGCTTTATCGGTCGTGCTGGCAGGTGTAACTGAAAGGTACCGCTCACCTCAGTGTTCCTTTCGTGCATGGCGCCAGGCTTGTCTTATCTCTCGAGTCTGATTCGGGCGTTTGAGACAGGTTGCTTTAAGAAAGCACCGATGACTCTACCAGTGATGGTTCCGTACGGTGGTGGTAACGTAAGGACAATCTTGGATTTTGCGGTATTTCAATCGACGACTTGTTCTACGTACTGGTGGTCGGAGCCTTCGAAAAATTAGAGCCCGTGCATATGGAATTCCCTCGCTGTCTTTCCAGGCATATAGATGGTATGTGCCCGGATCAAGATTCGGAACAGTAAAGGTCCATGGTCATCTGAAGTCAACCGAGTTATTTTGCCCGAAACGTTCCCTCGCCATCCAATCACTTCGATAGCGGCTTTCTCAACTGGTTTACCTTGAGAACTAAAGAGAACTCCGTGAATCTCGCAAGTGTGTTTAAGTTGCGGAGATAGTGACAAGAACAGGATTACGATGATGGGCAGCTTCATTTGTTGGATGCCTTAAGCGCTCGAAGTCGGACCGTCTCCGGTGAAGGTGCTTGCGCCCGGGCATCCCCCGTTATAACCAAAGCAGGTATAGGGCACATAGGGAGGCGAAGACGTTGAATAGTCGACGTATCCTGAACCTGCCCCTGCAGCATGTATCAGTCCAGATGTCTTAGTCGTCACAGCTGGTCTCGAAGGAGACCACGGCGATTTCATCGACATTGCGCACTGTGGCGAGCACTCCACCAGCCCAGGACCATTGATAGCGAACGCCCAAGGTACCGAAAGTGGAGCGATGGCCTTGCAGACTTGGCGGCAAAGTCTGGAGGGCTCTGCCGATGTTGACCGAAGCTACGCCCGCTGCGTCGAGGGTGTTGGGCTGGAGGTCGAAGGAGGTGCCATTGGCCATATACACCGTCGGGGTTGCCGTGAGGGGCTGGTTGACGAGGACGTTCTTGAGGTACAGGACGGATTCGAAGTCGTGGTCCGTGCGCCAAAGGCCGCCTTCCATGCCTTGGGACGTAGAGGGGTCGTGGTGGACGAGCCGAATGGGCGCCTGACTTTGAGCGGACGCGGAAAGCGGACGCGGATCCCCTTCGGGAATGACAAACAAAGGTGGGCGCGGATTCCCTCCGGGAGAGAAAAATGAGAAGTGCCTCGGGCCTGCGTGCCAACTCAGCGTTCCTGTTCCGGAAGTGCGGCTAAGACCATATCCGGTTCGGGCCTGAGGCGATGGTCGGCGAAGGTCGCGGCGAAGAGGACCTCTCCTGCAGGGCTGAGGACATAAGTAGCCGGCAAGGGCAGACGCCATGTCCCATCGCCGTTCATAAAGGGTACGTTGACGAGCATGGAACGGAGATAGGCGTGCGAGGTCTCCGGGACCGTGTACGCGAGGCCGAAGGCCTCGGCTACGGCGCAGCCCGGATCCGATAAGACAGGGAAGGTCAGCGCGTGACGTTCTGTCGTGAAGGCGTTCTGCCTGACGGTTTGCGGGCTGATGCTGACGAGCAGTGCCTTGCGGTAGCGCAGCTCCGGCTGGAGTCTTTGCCACGCCTCCAGTTCGGTCACATCGTAGGGATCCCATCGTCCGCGAAAGAAGTTCACGATCAGAGCGCCCAACGAGAGCAGATCGGAGGAGCGCACCACCTTGCCGTTGGCTCCCGTGAGAGAGAAGGAGGGCGCGGTGGCTCCCAGCGGAAGGATGCGGTGCTCCTGACCGGAAGCCTGCAGATCGGCGACGAGGCGCTCCGTACCGGCGAGCCGCTCCGGAGGCACGAGGGCACGTGTATGTGCCGTGATGTCGTCGAGTTGTTGCTGAAGAAGCGCGGGGGGTGATTGGGGTGAAGACGTCACAGTCGCAGTGTAGGCGATGGCGGGTGTTGGGCGGAGCCTAGATCTGGGAGGTGCTGAGTGGGCTCAGGATGAGGTTGCTGATGTTGCTGACAATGGACTCGTAGGCATACCGGGGCGAGGTGGACAGCTGCTTCCAGGCAGGGTCCGCTCCGAAAGCCGCCCAGTTGGCTTCCAGCTCGCGGCTATCCGCGAAGGAAAGCATGTAGGTCAGGCTTGGCATGCGGGAGCCGACGAGCGTCTGGCCGAAGAACACGGGATGCAAGCCGTTCCGTTGGAAGATCTCAAACTCGCCGTGATTGAACATCTCCAGCTTGCGGATGTGGGCTGCCTCACTGGGGCTCTCGTAGGTGCGGAGCTGGAAGATGCGCCTGGCCTTCGTGCCGGCTGCCGGTGATGTGAGTTTGGGCCAGCCTTCGAAGGCAAGCAGAAGCGTGCTCTCAACCCGGTCAAAAGACGGCGAGGATGCGGGAGCTGCCCACAAGGGCTGCGCGGCTTTGAGGAAGACCTCATCCTTGGCAAGCTGGTCATCCAGGGTAGCGAGGGTGGCGGGGGAAGCCGAAGGGATCAGGAGATAGTAGGTCGGGGTCTCCGGACCGATGTCGAGCTTGAAGGCGCCCACGGGGGTGAAACCGAGTCGGGTGAGGGCAGGAAGCAATGCTTCGGCAAAGTACTGCTCAAGCAGCGCAGTCTGTGGACCCATGCGCAGACCGAAGCGGCGGAGCAAGTAGAATTCGCGAGCAGGGTTGGCGGGGATGGCAGCAGTCATGGGCGAGTGGGATGCGCTTCCTGCGGTCAGCGCCGAGGCCGAGGCGGAGAGCGAGGCGGCGATAAACTGGCGTCGTTGCATGTGGGGTGATTGTAGAGTGCCTTTGGTCAGCCGACGTAAACATCGGGGCCGCCTTCGGCGTCAGAGGCAACGAGTACCTGCCGCCGCTTCGCGGGCGAACAGCTCATGCAAGGTGAGGTGCAGGACATGCACCGGAGAGGATCTGGAGATCAACGCTCAAGTGACTCAGCACAGGAAAAGGGCGAGAGGTTCCGGTCTGGATGGGGCCAACGGCAGACGATCGCGTGCGCTGGGTTGGGGACGCGTCGCGGCCGTGATGTGCGTGTTGCTGTTGGGCTCGCTTGCCATGGGGGGATGCGACGGCTTCTTTATCAGCACCACGACAACCATTACGCTTACGAGTTCTGCAACCACGGTGACGTCCGGTGCTTCAGTGGTTCTGACGGCCAAGGTGGTGAACGCCGCGGCCACCGGGACCGTTACGTTCTACGACGGGACGACGTCCCTGGGAACCGGCACGCTGAGTTCGGGCACGGCTACGTATACGGCCACTGCGCTCAGTGCGGGAACGCACAGCCTGAAGGCCGTGTATGGAGGCGACAGCACCTTCAACAGCAGTACCTCGGCCTCGATTACGGTGGTCGTCATTGCGTCGCTGACCAGCACGACGACGACGCTGACCACATCGTCGACGTCGGAGGCGTCCGGGATGTCCTTGGTGTTAACGGGTACCGTGTCCAGCACGTCCGTTACAGGCACCATGGAGTTCTTCGACGGCACAGCCCAGATTGGCACAGCAACGTTGAGTTCTGGGATCGGGACGTTCACTACAAGCACATTGGCGGTGGGCTCGCACACGCTCACAGCGGAGTATGCCGGCGACAGCAGCTATGCCACCAATACGTCCGCCGCAGTCACGGTGACAATCACTTCGGCGACTGCGGAGCAAGGCGTGCAGACTTCCGCGGCCGCTGACGGCGCCTGAAGAGAGTACAGTAAAGACAGCAGGATCGGGGTTCCGGGTTCGTTGGACGAGTTTGGGCATCTAACTAGTACATTGATCGCCTGGTCATTTGAAAGAGCTTCGCAGCAGATCCTGCCAGCTATCAGGCAAGTCAGCCACGCCATATTCCTTGCGCGCCTGCCTTTTTCAATCTCTGTTACCCCAATCTCAATGGAGGCATGGTGGCCACACCCGCGCAGGATAAGTACTTTCTCAGATCTCTTCACCAGGAAATCGACCTCTTCGATCGCAAGCTAGCCCACATGCTCCGGTATGACAGCTTCGAGAGCGAGGCGGAGCGGAAAGCCTCTGCCGGCAAGCTGGTCGCCAAACGAGAGACGCTCGCCAAGGCGGCTAGAAAACTGGTGGAGGACGGCATAGAGTTCAAGTCCTCTGAACTGCCGCGCTCCTTCAGAACCGATGAGGATTCTCCCGCCGCCGAGACACAGGTGGTTGGGATCTCTCCTTCCCAGGAGCCAATGGTGCTGAAGTCCGTACGCACCGATCGTCCGTTGCCGTCCCCGTATGCGGGAACCATTCTGGACGTGCAGGCGGATATCCAGGCGTACAAGAAGAATCGGGGCAAGGCCGTCCGGTCCCAGGCCTAGACAGGCCCGCATGGGAGGACCCTCAGGAAGGGCTCTCCCGGCGGTTGTGGGATCGAAGACAGGCCTTGAGCTGAATGCTCATCCAGCGTTAGACCTGGATCATGCCGCCGTCGACGAAGAGTTCGACGCCGGCGACATAGCTTTTTTGGGAGGCTGTCGGTGGGTACCCCTCCCCCGGGGTACTTTTTGCCAAAGTATCCAAACAAAAAGACTTGGCGTGGTACTTTGCGACCTTTGGGTGATGCCGCAGAAGGTCCGGCGAGTCGCGCGGTGGCTGCTGCCTGATCTGCCTTACAAATAGTGTAGAAGAACCGGCGATATAACACGCAACGCGGGTCTTGCGAATCTGTTCATTTGAGGCTTCAGGGAGATAGCGCGAAGGGTGACCCGGAGTCTGCGGGTGGCGCAGTCTGCCCGTCCTAGAAGATGGGCCTGCCATGGACAACACTTCGGGCGGGTGCACGTCGCCGCCGACGTTGTCATTGCCGCCGCATCCGGGGTGTGGGCTGTGCCGGACCGCGATTGCTGCCCGCCGGTCTCCGCGGGTGAGGCGGTCTGCGCGGCTACGGCTCCGATCGGGAGCGCCACCTTGGTGCCGAGAAGGCCGAGGATGAGCCGGGAGTGTACGCGCACGGAGAGATCGTACACATGGGTAAATCGCAGGGCTAGCCGAGTCCCACCTAACCGCGGTGAGACTGCGTATCGATGGGGCACGCGCAGTGTCCGCAGGTGATGGATGGCCACCTGCCAACACTCACCTTAGCGACGATGAAGCTGTCGCGAAGATGGGGTCACCGCGGTTAAGATGTGGGCCACCCGCCCAGGTGTAAGCTACCAGCGTGATTCAGGCCACTTTGTAACCTGCGCGATTGGAATGTCATATCGCGTGGCATTCGACTGCTCTTACGATGGCTCAAATTGGAAACACTGGAGTTCGGGATGCAACAGCTTCTGCAGCGCATCGGGCCCCGCTTTACAGATCTGTCTTTTTGCTCTCTGGTCGGTTGCATGATCCTGCTGGCAGGTACGAGCGGATGCCGACAACCCCAACCCTCACCTCCCCCGAACCCTGTTACACCCGTAGCGGGTGCCGACGGTTCCACGGGCAAAGGGTCCGTCCCCCCTCCAGCGGCGCAGATCGTTGCACCTTCGATGGCAGTGATCAACATTGCTGTGGAGCAGCAGCCGAATCAACCGGTCGGCTTGCGGGCAACGGTGCGCAACGATGGACCAGGTACCGGATCGGTGAGTGGATCCTGCAACTGGAAGTGCCCGATTGTCATCAAGCAGATCACTGGCTTCCTTCAAACACAGCCGGGAGAATTCGTCGAACCGGGTAAGGAAAGGGAGCTCGACGCCGGGGGCGGGGTTGTTTCTGTCTGTGATGGAAGCAAGCAACCCGTTGCGATGAGCTGTGAGTTTGTGGTGCGCGCGTTCCCGCAAGGGAACAGCGCTGCCATCACGATTCCCTACAAGCCGGACCTCAC
>CAXTGN010000202.1:0-8480 GCA_964243455.1 uncultured Acidobacteriaceae bacterium | reverse complement strand
GATGTCGCCGTACGGCGTTGTGGAGCCATCGAGATAGTAGAAGAAGTGAAAGGGCGCCCATTCGGTGGTGAAGGTATGAAAGCCGTTGTCGAAGGTGGCAGGCGCCGTCAGGTTCACCGGCGTACTGACCCACGTGTCATTGCCGTAATCGCTGCCATGCACGGTGGATCCGTTGTGCCCGGCGGTGGCAGCCTGGATCTCCATCATGTCGAGCTCGCCGCAGTACGGCCAGGGCACGCCACCTTGTGTGCTCGGGTTTGCGGTCGAGGGCGCGGTTGCCGCCGGGTAGGCGTCGGCGCCCAACGCCCAGAGCGCCGCGCCCATCCCCTGCGCCGAGGGGTTCTGGATCCTGGCATCGAAGCGGCCGTAGGGGCCGAAGGCCTGCTTGCTCGTCAGCCGCGCCGAGGTATAGGGGTATGTGGCTCGCGCCGTGTAGGTCATGGCAAGGACAAGGTTGCCATTCCCGTCCACGTACACGTTGTTAGTACTGTCCGACGTGATCTGTTGCGTGCCGTCGCCCCAGGAAGGCGTCGGTTGGACGTTGTTCCACCAGTTGCTGTGGTTGTAGGTCGAATTGGCGGAGCCCGGAAAGTTGCCGCCCCAGGTCTGCGTCCATTGCGCGAGGAGGGGAGCGCTGCTGAAAGCACCCAGGGCGCAGAGGAAGGCGGCCCCCTTCCACCTAAGGAGGATGCGACACCTGCGGCGCGGCTGGTTAGCCGGCTGATGGGCGGCAGAAGAGGGTTGACGCTTAGCTGCGTTGATTTGATACACGGTTCGCTCCTAGGGATTTGCCCGGAATCGCAGGGCCTAGAGAAAGCAGCTTGGCGGGACCAAGGCTCGAGGGAAAGGACAACAGAACGATGCAGGCACCTGCACGCTGCGTAGCGACAACCGGGGAACGCCGAGGCTGTTCCTCAAGTTGGAAGCTATCGACTTAGGTCACTAAAGTTAGGTACTTCGGGTATGTCACTGAAGAGCTTTGGCCTTTGCCCCGCAAATCCGCAAAGGTAAAGAAGGTAAAGAGTGCTGCTGGGCAGCTATTAACCCCCGAAAGTGTCTTCCCTCGCTCTAAAATCGCAAGGGTGCGATCTTTCTGACCCTGCTCTTCACGTTTCGCGGCGCAAGACCACGAGCCGCTGTGAGCGGCTTCACCGGATGTTCACATCGCCTTTACAGGAATTGGCAGCAGACGCTGCGGCATGAACCGTGGAGGACGGAACGGTGGACAATCTATGTTGGGGAGTGTCGTGCCTCAGGTGTGTTGTTGCAAGATGCAAATGCGATGCCAGCTAAGTAGCACAAGCTACGGCTACCGAAGGCAGCTCCACTGAGGACAGCTACCGCACCCAGACATCCAGAATGTGTGGCGCGCCGGCGACCCCATTCACGACATCGGTGCTGAGCACCGCTTCGAAATCACGATCGCGCAAACCGGGTCCGATGCGGCGCCTCAGCTCCTCGATCTGCTGATCGTCAACCACGAACTCGCCAGCGGCCATGGTTCCACTCATCCCGATACCGGCAACAACAATCTGCGGCTGGCCGGTTACTGGACCGTGAACCCGTGCGATCAGTGCATAATCCCTGGTCACCTTCGCGTATTCCTGCTTCAGATCCAGAAACCATGCATGATTTCCCGGCTCGCGTGTATCACTGATCCAGTAGCCTTCATCGTCGCTCCCGGCAAAGCGGAAAGGCAGATGAGCGATCGCCTGTAATGTCCATTGGTTGTCCAGACCACCGATCAGGACAACTGGACCCTGCCGCAGGTCATCCAGCGTGGTGGCAACATTCAACTTGATGCGAAATTCGCGCGGGTGCAGGGCAAGCAGATTGGCGATCTTGACCGTCGCCAGCGCATCGGAGAAGACCACATTTTCCCCGTACGTCTCATGGTCCAGGAATGTAACCACGGCGCGCTTCCCGGTCGCCTTTCCAGCGTTGCCGGAATCGTTCGCGGAGACGTCAGCCGGCGTGGTTAACGCCCCGTGGTGTCTGCCGACCTCGGTGGGCACGCAGAACAGGACCTGTTTGCCGGATTGGAGCAAGGGACCCCAAAGCTCATCCAGGGCCGAGGGATGTTTCCAGCGGTACCCAACGCGACCCGCGAACACGAGGCACACGGCCAAAAGGAACCAGAGCGCGGCTCTTTTCCCCAACATCCGGGACCTTGGAAGTGTGGACGAGGACGGCTCAGGAGTCGTAATAACGATGCTGCCCGGAGCAGATATCGTTGCGGCGGAGAGCTCTGACTCATCTGCCGGCACGGGCTGGGCGTCCGGCATCAGCAACGGCTTGCCTCCGCGATCTTCCAGGGCGTCCGTGCGCGCGGGATCGATGCGCGTCGCATCCGTGCGCGCGGTGTCGACGCGCGTCGTCTCTTTGCTGGGCCAAAACTCCGCTACGTAGTGTCCTGCCGGCAGCTCGATCCGCAGTTCTCCGTCGTGCGCCTCACCGTGGTAGTACTGCGCGATCCGTTTGCGAACCTCCGCGATGGTGACCCTCACCACCGGATCAGCCGCGGTGTCATACGAGGCATCTCGCTTGAAGACCTCGATGCCGAGTACACGTTCTTTGAGCAGGTCGCCCCGGCCTTGGAGAGTTTCCTCGACGATGAACCGTAGCAAAGCCGGGTAACGCCGGCTTTGCTTGAAGTGGCTGGAGGCGAGCATGCGATCCAGTTGTTCCCGGATCCCCTGCTGGCTTACGTCATTCTCGGGCGGAGGCGAGCAGGAGTCGTCCGTTATCGAGCCTGGGGACACCGGCGATTCCTCCCAGCGGCAAAGGATAGGCCTTCTGATTACGGGTGGCAAATGCCTCTTAACCAGTCTTTACCTATCGAGCGTTTGTCCGCGAAACCCTCATTCTTAACGAGGTTAGTACCCGAAGTACCTTGAGGGAAGATGACGAAGGTCTATTGTGGAGGTCGGGCCCACTCCGGACCACTCGGCAGCTTCCCGTTATGTCACGGACCAGATGTAAATGCGGGGGATCACCCTTCCCGCCAGTATTCGGGCGAACCTGACCACGCACCAACAGCGCGCAACCGAGGAAAACGTGTCTATGGGACAACAAACGAAGGACAGCGGCTCTTTCCAGGCAGCATCGACAGCGAAGTATGCCGGTTGGAGGCGCGCTGGTTTGCTCGTGGCCGTTCTGTTGACCATCGCATTCGTTCCCCGGCAGGCACGCTCCCAGCAAATGGAACCCTCGTTGCCGCTTTCCCAGCGCCTCACCATCAACCTGGCGTCGGGCATGCCACAGTACATCGGTCAGGCCGCCTCGACGGCCAGTGTGCCGCAAAGCAACTGGTGGTACGAGAACACCAATAGCAGTGCAACCTATGCGTCCCAAAGCTTCATTGAAAGCACGGATGGCAGCGCGAAATGGCAGCAGGTTGGTCTGCCGTATGAAGCGAATATTCCGCGCACGTTCATCAATCAGACCTCCGGCGGTGGACAGGGTTCGCTCACTGGCAACGAAAACTGGTATCGGCTGCACTTCAAGGTGGATACCAAGTACGCCGGCCAGAAGTTCATCCTTGAACTCGAGGGCTCGCATACGGGTGTGCAGGTGTACATCAACGGCACGTTGCTGCCCGGCATCAGTGCGGTTACCGCTGATGCGAAGGCAACGCACGTTGTCGGCTTCATCCCGGTAGTCGTGGATCTGACGCCCTACCTCCAGGCCGATGGCAGCACAGACAATGTCCTTGCCATCGATGTTTCCAGGGGCAGCACCTGGTTTGAACAGCCCAACTTTTCCGGTGCGTTTCGTTTCGGTCAGGCCATGGCCGGCCTGTTTCGCAATGTAAAGCTGTTCGTCACCAACCCCGTTCACATTCCCATCAACGTGTATTCGAACCAGAAGACCTGGGGCACCTACGTTGGAACGGTCTCGATCACGCCCGCACAGGGAGGCGTAACAGCGACAGCGGCCTCGGCCGTCGTTGAAGTACAGACCAATGTTCTCAACGAAAGTGCCTCGGCACAGCAGGTCACGCTGACCACGCAGATCGTCGATGCCAATGGCGATGTTGTAGTGACCGCGCCGCCCATCACGCAGTCCGTAGCTCCAATGACACCGGCAACGTTTCCCTCCACCGCCAACCCGATGTTTCAGCAGCAGATCACGGTGCCAAACCCGACCCTTTGGTATCCGAACAACTCAACCTACGGCAAGCCATACATGTACCGGGTCTATCACATCGTCAGCGTCAACGGCGTGGTGGTTGACTCCGCGCAGAGCCCACTCGGCATCCGCACCATCACCTGGGATGCGAACTTTCCCTACTTCAACGGCCATGCGATGTACCTGTGGGGAGGCTCCGGGCGGTACGACTATCCGGCTCTTGGCTCCGCCGTTCCCGATGAGCAGCAGTGGCGGGATCTCGCGCAATTTGCGGCCGGGGGTGGCAACATCTGGCGGCCGGGCCACTCGACCAGCAGTGAAGAGTTCGTCGATGCCGCTGATGCGTACGGCATCATGATCGATCAACCGAGCGGCGATGGGGAAGGCAGCTTCACCAACCCTTCCGCCGATGACACCACGCTCAAAACAGAGCTGCATCGCGACATGATCATTCGCGATCGCAGCCATCCGTCCATCCTCGATTGGGAAGAGGACAACGGTGGCAACAACGTAAGCCTGGTTACAACGCTCGCCACCCTCGAAGCGCAGTGGGATTCCATCAACCCGCGTCAACAGGGCACACGCGCGTACTTGCCGGCATATGCGAATTACGTCGGCATCGATGAATGCGACGGAGCCGGCTGCGAGGTCGGCAACAAGCAATCTAATCCCACCAAGCCCGCGTTTGGCGCGGAGTATTGGGACAACGTTGGAACCGGGCGCGGTCTGGCCTGGGACAATGAACTCGCCTTTGCCGCGCCCTACCTGAACGACTGGCGCAACGGCCGCGCGAACAACACCTTTGGCATGGCGCAGTGGTATTTCGCGGATACACCGGGCGAAGTGAGCCTGTTCTCCGAGTACCAGAACAACCCGTCGATGTCGAACTTCGTTCGGTCCCTGGGCTACTCGTCTGTTGACATGAACCGCTTTCCCCGGCTGCTCTACTACATCTACGAGGCGAACTGGACACCGTACTCCATCAAGCCGATGGTCGCTCTGGCGCACCACTGGAATCGCGCTTATGAATACACCAACGGCACGCCGTTGCAGGAGAACGCCTTCAGCAACTGTCCCGCGGTTCGCCTGTTGGTCAACGGTGTTGCCAAGGACCCACTCACAGGCGCAGTCCTCGCCGATCAAACGCCAAACGCCTGGAACGTTCAGTCAAGTTCGGATCTGACCCAGAACTCTACCGTGATGCCTGGCCAAGTGCACTGGATGGTGAACTGGGCACCAGGAACCGTTGCCGCCGAGTGCCTCGACGCGAGCGGCAATGTGGTCGCGGGCGTCTCTGATGCCCGAACCACCGCCGGCGCAGAAAATAAGATCATCCTGAAAGTAGTACCCGAGCTGCAGAGGCCCGACGGCACCAGCTTCCAATGGACTGCCAACGGCTCCGACGCTGCCTTCGTTACAGCTGAAGTCGTCGACGCGCAAGGCAACCTGGTTCCCACCGCGGCGGACAACGTCACCTTCATCGTCTCCGGCCCTGGCACGTACATGGGTGGCAGCCAACAACTGGTCGCCGATCCCTCGTGGACGAAGTACTACCAGGATGCCTTCTCCGAAGCCAACAGCAACGTCATCAGCGGCGTGCCGTACGCCTTCTTCCACGCGCCCGGTGACCCTGAATTGAACTTCGAAGGCGGACTCACCAAGATCGCCTTACGCAGTGCCTTTACGCCGGGCACGGTCACCGTCACTGCAACCGCGCCAGGCTTCGCGAGCGGCAGCGTTCAACTCATTTCCGTCGCTCCGCCAGCGCCCGTACAGTCGCAATCGCCGGCCATCATCGTGCCCCCGGTCAGCGTGTCTGTCACAGGCGGTCAACCCGCAACCTTTACGGTGGCGGCGAGCGGATCGGGAGCGCTGAATTACCAGTGGTACATGGGTCAAACAAAACTTTCCGGAGCCACGGGAACCAGCTACACCACACCGGCAACAACGCTTGCCAACAACAACGAAACCTTTATGGTGACCGTAACCAGTGCGAGCGGCTACGGCGCCGTCACGTCCAATCCGGTCACGCTCAGCGTCATCGCACCAGCCAGCGCCGCAATCACCACGCAGCCCATTTCGCAGACGGCCGTCGTTGGTCAATCCGCCACGCTCAGCGTCACAGCCACGGGTTCGCCACAACTGAATTACGCCTGGTACGAAGACGGTTCGCCCGTCACCTCCGGCGCGCAAAACACCTACACGACTCCTGTGCTCACCACCGCCGGAACACACCGCTTTTACGTAATCGTCAGCAATCCCCTGAACCAGGTGCAATCCGCTACCGCCGTGCTCACGGTGACGGCCGCCGTGCCGGTAAGCTTCACCACGCAACCCGCAAGCCAGGTCGTCGCCACCAATCAACCGGTGCAGTTGACCGCCGTGGTTGCCGGCTCCGGCCCCTACACCTACCAGTGGCAGTTCACCCCGAAGGGTGGCTCGGCGAGCATTCTGCTGAGCAATAACCAAAGCTCGAACATCATCACCTACACCGTGCCGGCGGCTGGCGTCGCAAACGTCGGCGCCTATAACGTCACGGTAAGCAATGCAGCAAACGTGCCCATCACCAGCGCTGCGGCACAACTGACGTTGGCGCCTCCGGGCAACAACCTCGTTCTTGGCCGGCCGGCCACGGCGAGCAGCACGCAAAATGCCTGCACGGATAGCACCATCGCGCCGCCCTACACCGGTGCCGGTTGCCTCGGTGCGGAAAATGCAGTCGATGGCAATTTGAACAGCCGTTGGGGATCAGCCACGGCCGGCGCACCGCCAACCACGGTCGTAGCGGGCGTGGACCCCTCCACGCTGTCGGTCGATCTTGGTTCCAAGCAGACCTTCAACACCGTCGTCCTTACCTGGGAAAACGCGTACGCCGCGCAGTATCAGATCCAGTACACCAATGCCGATCCGGCGACCAATCCTGTGTGGAGTATGGCAACCACCAACAACACCGGAGCCGGTGGCACCGAGACGCTCACCTTTCCCACTGTGACGGCACGCTACGTGCGCCTGTACGCCTCGACCCGAGGCACCCAGTACGGCTACTCGCTCTGGGAGTTCCAGGTCTATAACATCGCGCAACTCGGCGCATCGATCGAACGATACAGCACCAGTCCCACCAACTCCGCGCTGATCATTGACAACCTGCTCGGCCTCACCTGGACCAGCACCATCGAAACCAACACCGCCGTGGGTTCGCAGTTCACCGGCGTAGACGCTGCCGATTACTGTTCAAGCCTCGGCATGCGCCTTCCAACCCAGGCCGAGGCGCTGGATATCAGCGGCATCAACAATTCCTCCAGGGCCTTCCCCGGCGCCTGGAACACCTGGACCTCCACTGTGGACCCAACCGATGCCAACCAGACAGCGATCGTAGGCTTCGACGGCAGTGTGCAGGAGAAGGTAACCAACAACTGGCCCGGGGAAACACTGTGCACCAAGGGGACCTCATCGGCTCAGGCAGCTGCGATTCTTGCCCAACCGCAGGCTGTGACCACAACCGTAGGTCAAGCGGCGATGTTCACCGTCACCGCCACGGGAACGCCCGCACCGAGCTATCAATGGCTCGAAAACGGAAGCCCGATTCCAGGCGGCACCTCAGCCACCTACATCACGCCGGCCACTGCTTCCACAGACACTGGATCGTCCTTCAGCGTGATCGTCGCTAACGGTGACCATAGCGCCACGAGTACACCTGCCCTGCTCACTGTGTCAACGACTCCCGTTGCACCGGTCACGCCCACGCCGCCCACCACTCCCACGCCTCCCACAAATCCTGTCACGCCGCCCGCCCCCGGCACCTACAACACTGGCAGCGGCGACGTAATCGCGATTCACGCAGGCGGCAGCGCGATCAACAGCTTCGTCGCGGATACCGACGTCGTTGGTGGCGGTACCGCAACGACCGCCAACTCGATCGCGACGGCAAATATCGCCAACGCAGGCCAGCCGGCGCTGTACCAGACAGAACGCTCCGGTGGCAGCTTCACCTACACCATCCCGAACCTCACCAAGCTTGGCGCTTACACGGTTCGGCTTCACTTCGCTGAGTTCTGGGCCACCGCAAAGGCCCAGCGTGTCTTCAACGTAAACATCAACGGCTCGCCGGCCCTGACGAACTTCGACATCATCGCCACAGCCGGCGGTCCCAATATCGCCAACGTGCAGGTCCTGCCCGCCACCGCAGACGTCAACGGCAACATCGTCATCGATTTCCTCAGCGGTCCGGCAAATCAGCCCAAGGTCGATGCCATCGAGGTGCTGACCGCGGCTTCAGGAACGGCGCCGGTTTCCAATGACGTCGTCGCTATCGATTCCGGTGGAGCCGTCGTGGGAAATTTCCTTGCTGA
>CAXTGN010000201.1:8277-8492 GCA_964243455.1 uncultured Acidobacteriaceae bacterium | reverse complement strand
GCGGCCTCGGCGAGCACGGGATCGTCTCCGCGGGTCCAGGGCAGGAGTTGCTCGTGGAAGCCTGCATCGCCGCTGTTGCCCATGGCGATCGCGACGTTGCGCAGGATGCGTTTGCGGCGGGTGCGCTCCAGCGGCGAGCCGCGGAAGGCGCGGTTGAAGGCGGGGCCGTCCAGAGAGGCAAGCCAGGCGAGGGACGGGTTGATCAGCTCCGCCCG
>CAXTGN010000201.1:0-8226 GCA_964243455.1 uncultured Acidobacteriaceae bacterium | reverse complement strand
AGATATCGCAGCCGAAGACCTGCCGTCCCACCCCCGCGCGCAAGGCAGGATCGATGCTTCCCTTCTTCTCGATGGTGAGATAGGCGATGCAGCGTGAGGCGTCCATGAGCCTGGGTGCGCCGTCAAGGCCTGAGCCGTGGAGCGCGTCGGTTGGGCAGGCATCAATACATCGCGTGCAGGTGCCGCAGCGATCCGTCGCGGGTGCGGGTGTGGCGTCGAGAGGCAGATCGAGCGAGGTCACGACGACGCCCAGCAGCAGCCAGGAGCCGATCCCCTGATTGAGCACGCAGGTATTGCGGCCGATCCATCCGACGCCGGCGCGTGCGGCGTAGCCGCGCTCCAGGATGGGCCCGGTGTCCACATAGGCGCGGGTCTGGCAGTCCGGCCCGAATCGATCCCTCAGTTGAGCGGCGACGGACTTCAGCCGTGGCAGAAGTTCCTCGTGATAGTCACTGCCGGCAGCCATGTCGCCGATCTCGTCCGGACCCATCCCGGCCCCGCCCTGGCCGCTCCAGGCGTACCGGGCAATCCAGCCGGTGTCAGCAGCGGCAGGATCGATGGATCGGGGCGCAGCGGTGTTGTAGTTGACGGCGCATACGAGGACGGACCTGGCCCAGGGGATGGATCGGCGCAGGTCGCCGCGCACGAGCTGCCCCGCGGCGTCCGTGCGCACCAGCCAGTCCATCTCGCCGGCCGCGCCGGACTCCACCCAGGCCGCAAAGCGGCGATCTTCTTCGGTGGAGTCAGGGACGGGGGCGAGACCGGCAAGGTCGAAGCCCCCCGCGAGCGCGGCGGCTTCGATCCAGGTGCGGTCTTCCCCCGACAGCGGCATGGGTTAAGTATGCCCCGGGGGTGGCTTCTTGGCAGCCAAGCGCAGATTCCCTGCGGGAATGACAACAAGAAGGGCGAAGCGACGCCACGCATTTGGAGGCGGAAGGACAGCTAGACGAGGCCACAGGCCTCAAAACTCGAGCCGGAGCGAAAGCTGCCCTGTCCGGTTTCCCCCGAAGTCGGATCCGCGGGATTGCGTGATCTGCCCGAAGTTGGCCTGGGTCAGATCCAGCTGCGGGTCGGCGAGGTTGGTGTGGTTGAGCACATTGGTGAACGTGCCTTCACCGCGCAACCTGACGCCCTCAGCCAGGATGATTGTCTTGCTGAGGCCGCTCGAGAGGCTGACCGTACCCGGCCCGTGCAGGTCGCCGACGCTTTCGGTGCCGTAGCGTCCGATGGGCAGGGACCCCACACCTACAGTGCAGGTCGCGACGGAGGCGAAGCCGGTCTGGCCCGGGCAGGCAAAGGCGTTGTCATTGAACCAGCGATTGCGGTCGTGCGTGCCTGTGTTCGGGTTGCCGACGCGGTCGGGCCGTTGCGAGGCACCGCCTACGAGTGTGCCCGAGCCGGTGCCGGAGGGATCAATGAATCCAGGGTCGAAGAACGCGGTCAGAAACGGTCCGCTCTGCCACAGGAAGATGTTGCTGGTCTGCCACCCACCTACCAGGGCGTCGGTCCAGCGGTTGATGCTGGAGCCGAAGCGTCGACCGCGGCCGACCGGTAACTGGTATGTGGCCGTGGTGAGCGAGCGGTGGCGACGGGTGCCCGTCACGTTGCCGTAGTCCAGGTGGCGATTGAAGCTGTCGGTACCGCTGTAGCCGCCCTGCTCGTCGGTGAACCCAGCCGAGTTGAAGTTGCCGTAGCTGCCCTGGTTGTCGGCCAGATTCTTGGCGAAGGTATACGTGGAGTCGAACGCGAAGCCGCCCGACATGCGGTGCGAGAACTCGGCCTGCAGAGAACGATAGTCCGACTGCGCTGCGGTGTTGCGGTCGGTGATCTGGTAGAAGTTCGGGAACTGATAGTCGGTCGAAGGTGCCGAGGCGGCTGTCCGTGTGGTGGAAGCCGGCAGCTGGTTGAACTGCGGCTGCCAGACCAGATGCCAGGTGTGCATGCCGATGTAGGAGATGCGCCCGCCGATATCGTGGCCAAAGTCGTGATCGAGCGAGAGATCGGTTTGCAAGGAGTAAGGGTCGCGCCAGTTCGTATCAATCGCGCTGTAGAAGTACACACTGCCGATCGCCGGCGCAAACTGCCCCGGTGTGGAGGTGTTCGGGAAAGCAAAGGTTGGGCCGGTGGCGGAGTAGCTGTTCGTAAAGGTCTGGAAATTCTGCTGCAGAGTCTGCGCGATGGCGTAAAACAGCGCGCCCGTGGTGGTGATGTTGTAATACCCCGCACCGGCGCGGATGGCCGTACGATCATTACCGAACGGCCGATAGGCGAAGCCGAGACGCGGCAGAAAGCGCAGGTCGGGAACCTTGCGCAGACCCGCCGGGAGACCGGCAGCCACGTTATCGACAACCGGGGTGCAGGGCACGCCGTTGATGGCGCCGCCCGTGGCATACGGGTTGTTGACACCGACTGTGGGGCAGGCATTGACGTTGGCCAGCTCCTGCGGGTCCAACGTGCTTGCGTAGCCCGCCGGGTAAATCAACCTTCCCGTCCGTGGAATCGACGGGTCGAAGTTGCCAGCCAGACCGTTGGTGGCGGCCAGGGCCGGGTGGTACTCGTAACGCAGGCCGACGGTGACGTTCAGATTCTGCGTTGCCTTCCAGTTGTCCTGCACATAGAAGGCGTAGGCGTTGGCGGCGGCGTCATTGTCCTGAGAGATGTGATTGGTCTGCGTCTGGTACGGCACGCCCACCAGGAAATCCGCCCACTCGTTGCCGGTTGCTGTGTTCGTCGGATCAAAGGTGAAATTGCCGTAGTTGATGGAGGGCGTTTCGCCTCCAGCGACGGTGTGCGCCAATAGATGGCGAATGTCCGTGCCGAAGCGAAGGGTGTGTGGGCCCAGTTGGTAGGTGACGTTGTCGACGTATTGAAACAGGTGCGAGCGTTCAGCGCCGTCCAGCCGTGCGCCGATGGCCAGGATGCCGTTGTCGTCGAAATCCAGGTGCGGGATGCCGTTGAAGAAGGCCGGCAGCGTGGGGATGTTCAAGCCCGTACCGGCGGTAAAGGTAGCGCCGTCAAAGGGGTTGCTGGTGCCGTCCTCTTCCAGAGTGAAGCCGAAGCGAAACTCGTTGGCCAGATGCGAGGTAAAGGCGTAGTTGAAGTTGCCCGCGAAGATGCGGTATCGCGCATACGAGCTCGTGTAGGGCAGGGTCAGGTCGGCAGGCTGCGTCTGGTTGTTGTTCTTGAAGGTGTAGCGGCCGAAGATTGTGGCCTTGGATCCAAGGTTCTGGTCGACCCGGACGTCGAACTGATTGGAGAAGATGTCGTTACGGCGGGTGCTCAGGTAGTTGTAGCCCGTGGCCGCGATCGCGTCAGAGAGCGAGAGGCCTGTGTCCACGTTTGGGTCCGGATAGAACTGCAGAAATGCAGCGGAGCTCGCATTGATGGGAACGCGGTCGCCGGCATAGGTGCCGCCGTTGAAGGGGTTTGTGAGCGGCTTGCTGGTCTCCTGGGAGAGATCGCCCGCCTTCATCAGCACGGTGGGCACTTTGGCCTGTAGGACGGTGCTTTGGGGAAAGCGCAGGCCCTCGTAGGCGCCGAAGACAAAGGTGCGGTTGCGGCCGTTATACAGATGCGGGATCACGAGCGGCGCGCCGATGCTCGCGCCGAAGTCGTTGGCGACCTTGTGGGGCTTGTTGGCGCGGTCGGTGCCATACGGGGTGGCGTCCAGAAACTGGTTCTGGATGTAGTCGTACGCCGCGCCGTGGATGTGGTTGGTGCCGCTCTTGGTGACGGTGGTGATCTCGCCCGGTTGGCCGTACTCGGCGTTGTTGTTTACGCCGTCGACGCGGATCTCGGCGATGGCGTCCGCGGAAGGAAAGGCATCGGCCTGCACATTGTTGCTGGTCTGGTTCTGGGCGGAAATCCCGTCCACCGTGGTGTCTGTCTGCGAGGGCAGACCGCCCTGGATGGAGAAGCGTATGGCCGGGACGGGGTGGGTCGACGGGGTTGGCGGGTAGCTGCCAGTGTCCGGCTGCACGCCCGGCAGCGCCTGCACGAGGTTCAGCGGCGACGTTGACCCAGCGCCGCGGTAGTTGGCCGGCAGATCGAGGACTTCCTGCGGAGAGAGCGCGGAGGCGATGGATGCATTGTCGGTGGTGATCGTGCCGACATCGTTGGCGTTGACGGTCACCGACTCGGTTCCGGCGATGGTCAGGCTGATGTCGAAGCGCAGCTGCTGGCGCACGTCGAGGTGGATGTTATCCGCCACAGCTGGCGAGAAGCCCGGCGCCGTAGAGCGCAGCGTGTAGGTTCCGGGGTCGAGGTTGAGGGCGTTGTATGTGCCGGAAGCGTCTGTGGTGATCGTGCGGTCCGTGTTGCTCTCAGCCCGATGCAGGGTGATGGTGGCGTTGGGCACAACGGCACCCGAGGGATCGTGCACCGTGCCGTTGAGCGTGCCCAGCGTTGACTGACCCGCGGCGACAAGACCGCCACCAAAGATAAACAGCAGAAACAGATGCTTACGTGACATTGGAACCTCTAGGAACGTCGGCTTGGGTGGGATGTACGTGATTACTTTGTGGCCTGCAAAGAGCCAAGCAGGCTGAGCGTGGATCGCGCGGGGCTGCTTTCCTGTCGACGAAGGCGCAGCCGCCACAGGAAAAGGATGGTCAGCCCGGAGCCCACGGAGGCGACCCCGCGGCCCAGCCAGAGCCCCCAAAGACCGTAGCCGAAGCGAAAGGTCAGCAGGTACGAGAGCGGCACGCTCAAACCCCAGTTCCACACCAGGCCGACGGCCAGTGGCGTCCGGGTGTCGCCGAGACCGGTAAGCGCGGACTCGATCAGCACAAAAAGCGTGTCGCCCATTAGGGCTACGGCACAGATCAAAAAGATGGGCGCAGCGGCAGCCACCACAGCGGCGCTGTTGGTATACAGCCCAGCCCAGAACCTGGCGAAGACGGCGAAGATCGTGGCCGCCACGGCCATGAAGCCGAGGCCCAGCAGCAGGCTTGCGCGGGTCGCGCGTTTCACCTGCGTCAGGTTGTTGCGCCCGGCGCTCTGACCGACGCGGACGATGGTCGCATAGGCCAGCCCCGCAGGGACCTGGTACACAAATGCGTTCAGATCGAGCACGACCTGGTGCGCGGCCAGCAACGTCGTCCCCAGCCGGGCGCACAGGATGGAAAGGCAGCTGGAGACACTGAGATTTTCGAGGTTTTCCAGGCCGCTCGGCCAGCCAATCTTCAAGAGCGCGCGCAGGCGCGGGCCGTTCGGAGCGAGCATGCGGAAGGCCAGCGCCGTCCCGACCAGGAGCAGGCCCAGCATGTAGAAGCGGACAACGACGGTCGACCAACCGGAGCCGGCAACACCCATCGCCGGCGCGCCGAGGTGCCCGAAAAGAAAGGTCCAATCAAAAAGGAGGTTGACCACAGAAGCTGTGATCAGCGATGCCGATACCAGCGCGACACGGTTGATGGACTGCAGGAACCGCCTCAGCGCCATGTACGCCATCAGCGGTCCGGTCGACCACACCACTGCGCGCACATACCGTCCGGTCTCGGCGGCGATGTCCGGCGGTGTGCCCAGATGAGGCAGCAGGTGAAGCATGCCGAGCGTGAGCAGCATTACCAACGGAGTTGCCACCACGACGATCCAAAAGGATTGGACGAGGAGGTAGACGCACTCGTTCTCTTCGCCGCGACCGAAGGCCTGCGCAATCAGGGTTTCGAGCCCATTCAGCAGGTAGATCGCGCAGAACACAATCGCGTAGAAGATCGTGTTTCCGAGCGACGAGGCAGCGATCGGCAAAGCTGAATCGTGCAATCGCCCGATCATCAGGGCATCGACGATGTAAGTGGACATCCACCCCAACTCGCCAAGCGCAAGGGGGCCGCCAAGCAAGGCCGTCAGGCGAACCTCGGTGCGGAGGTCGTTGGCCTCTTTGGCACGCGCAGCAAGCTTGTGGGTAGGGTTTGTCAGACAGAGTCTCACTGCGGAAGACGTAGAACGATGTGTTCGGTATCTTTGTGACTCTAAGCGAAGCTCTGAACAGGTGCGCTTCAGCTTACGACTGTGCAACGTGATCCGCTACAGATTTGTGGCCGAGTGAAGCTGATTGCCTTCAGGGTTCTATCGTTTGATGAAGGCAACCAGCACAAAGCCGACGCATCGAAGTGTCCTCGGCATGGCAACTCCGAAATTTCCATGGTTTTGCGCGAAACCTTGACCCAGATGGGAACCGCCCAGCAAGCACGCTCCGAACAGGCATTGTGCTACCTTTGGAAAGGAGAGAGCGGGTAGCTCAGTTGGTAGAGCATCGCCCTTTTAAGGCGTTGGTCCTGGGTTCGAGCCCCAGCCCGCTCACCAACAAAACCCAAGGCACAAGCAATCAGACACATGGCTTAGGAGCTATGCCCGTGCTTTCGTGCGCTGTTCTGAGAGTCTTACCCCAGGTGTCCGCTTCCCTGCTTCAATTGCGTCCCGGTATTAGCATGAGGGTATGGCCTTCGCGCCTAGCGCTTGGCAGCCCGTGGCTGCACTCACCCTGTTGTTTTTCGGACTAGCCTCCTCCTCGCAAATCACCCCCGCTCGGTTCACGTTGTCAGGAACCGTTCGCGACCAGTGTGGCTCCCTTGTGCCGTTTGCGGAGGTTGTTGCGTCTGACCGAAGCACGGTTTCCGACGCAGCGGGCAGGTACTCGCTGAGTCTTGCCCCGGGCCTGGTCGATGTGAAGGTGAGCCTGCACGGGCAGCCCGAGTTTACCCTGTCGCTCGATATGGAAGCGGATCGGGAGCTTGCCATCACGCTGGCAGACAACCACACCCTGAATGTGCGCGCGGATGCCGACATGCTGACTCCAGACCCCGCCACACAAGGCTATTCGCGTAGCGACCTGCTGAACGCAAACCCAGGCCGCCCCGGTGTGCCACTGTCCATTCCGGGATACCCCACCGAAACGGCATCCGGCGGGATCAAGGCACCGCAATACTTCGCTCCGGGCGTGGCGGGGGATCACGGCGAACCGATTGCGCAGTTCTTTGCCGTTGGGGGCTTCCTGTTTCAAAACAACCTGACAGCGAACGCCCATGGAAACGGGTACTCCGATCCGAACTTTGCGATTTCGCCGACGATCGGTGGCGTTATTGTGGACAACGCGGCGTACAACGTCCGGTACGGCGACCATTCCGAGAATCTCGCTGTGACCTATGCCGTGCGCGATCACTTGACGCGCTTCCTGGAAACAACGACGGATGGGCGTGACGGTGCGATCGCCGCGGGGTGGGGCCCGGCCCTCGACTCGAAGAAGGAGTGGATCGCCGGGGAGGCGATGTTTGGCAATGGTTATCTGAGACGTGCCGAAGAACGGCAGCAGTACAAAATCAATGCACTTCGCGACTGGGACGTGGGGCGTCACGAGATCAGTTTGTACGGGGTGGGCTACTACGGCTTCTCGCGGATCCCAGGCCTAATTCCAGTGGATACGCCTGTGCCGAACGACACCATCGACCTGCGTCAACTCGACCTGACGCATACCGCTGTGGTCCTGCTCACGGACCGATGGCAAATGACGAAGCGGCAACAGGTCACGATCGGCGCGTACTTCCGCACCTACAGCCTCAAGTTGCAGTCGAACTTTGGGGATGGGCTGATTCGCCAGAGTGAGTTTCGTACCGTGCAGGGCGGGAACGGGACCTACACGCAGCCGCTGAGCCGGAGATGGCTCCTGCTTGCGGGCGTTGACGCCCGGCGCGATGCACCTCGCGGACTTGACCTGGCACACGCCGACGCAGCGGGACAGTTTCACCTGGAGACAGGCAACGATCTCACGATTGAGGACTTCGCCCCGTTTGCGGCGATCAGTGGGCAGGCTCTTGCGTGGATGCAGGTTTATGTAGGTTTGCGTCGCGATCAAATCCGCTTCGAGAATCGCGACCTCCTCAATCCGGGGAACTCCTTTACTGCAAGTCCGGCAACTACCAGTCCCAAGGTGAACGTCACTTTGGGCAGGCCCGATGCGACGATCCTGCCTGAGGTGGCTTTCAGTTTCGGCAAGGCGTTCCATGCCAACGATCCGCGGATAGGCTCCGGCTCGGGACGGGGTGATCTGGTCATAGAGTCCCGCGAGTTCCAGGCTTTTGTAAGCAAGCAGGTGCTTGGGACCGAACTGCGTTTAACCCTGGCGCACATCGCCAATTCAGCGGAGTTGGCCAAGATCGACCCGGACACCGGCCTGCAACAGGATGTCGGCCCTTCCATCAACCGGTTCCTTACCCTCACTGCCCTGCG
>CAXTGN010000200.1:5197-8531 GCA_964243455.1 uncultured Acidobacteriaceae bacterium | reverse complement strand
ATGCTCGAAGTAGGCGGAGTTGAAGACACCTGGCGAGAGCAGGACGATGTTGGGCTCGGGACGGCCTTCTGGCGCCAGCGAGCGCAACGTGCTCAACAGGATCTGCGTGTAGTGTTCGATCGCGCGCACGTTATAGTTGCGGAAGAGCGCGGGAAAGATCCGCTTCATCACGCGGCGGTCCGTGAGCATGTAGCTGACACCCGAGGGTACGCGCAGGTTATCTTCCAGAACGACGAAGTCCCCGTTGCCGAGCCGGATCAGGTCCGTGCCGCAGATAGCCACGTAGACGTTGCGGGGCACCTGCAAACCCTGCATCTGACGGCGAAACTGTGGGCAGGAGTAGACGAGCTCGCGGGGCACGACGCCGTCCTTGAGGATGCGGCCTTCGTTGTAAATGTCCTTGAGGAAGAGGTTCAACGCCGTGATGCGCTGGGTAAGACCCTTCTCGACGCGCTCCCACTCCGCGGCGGTGATGATGCGGGGCAGCAGGTCGTAGGGAAAGATGCGCTCGGTGCCTTCATCACGACCGTAAACGGTAAAGGTGATGCCCTGGTTCAGGAAAGCGAGATCGGCGGCCTGCTTGCGGCGCTGCATCTCGCCTGGGGGAAGTGCGGAAAGCAGCTCCAGCAGCGGGCCATAATGGTCGTGCAGCTGACCCTGGGCGACGAACATCTCGTCGTACGCCGCATCCAGTTGGTAGCCATGCATGGACGGCAATTCAAGCTGGGAGGCGCGCGAAGGGTCCATGGATAGAGAGAGTCTACAGCACGGACGGAGGCTCTTTGGGCGTCAGTACAGGGACTTGTATCGACTGCCTGACGTGCCCTGCTAAAATAGAAAGGTTAACGCCTTTTTGCGTTCGCGTCTCCCTCAACCCCAGACAGCGCAGAGCCAGCGATTCCCGCTCGCGCCAAGATAGAGAGTACATCGCCGTGAGCACCGCAACCGCTATCGCTACGCAGCCCATCCGCAATATCGCTATTATCGCGCACGTCGACCACGGCAAGACCACCCTGGTGGATGCCATGCTGCGCCAGTCCGGCACCTTCCGCTCGAACGAGACCATGATTGAGCGCGTAATGGACTCAAATGATCTGGAAAAAGAGCGCGGCATCACGATTCTGGCCAAGAATACGGCGATTCACTACCACGACTCCAAAATCAACATCGTCGACACGCCCGGCCACGCCGATTTTGGTGGTGAGGTGGAGCGCGCTCTGAAGATGGTGGACGGTGTGGTGCTGCTGGTGGATGCCAGCGAGGGTCCTCTGCCGCAGACGCGCTATGTGCTGTCCAAAGCGCTCGAGGCCAAGCTGACGCCCATCCTAGTGATCAACAAGATCGATCGCCCCGACGCACGTGCCCAGGAGGTGCTGAACGAGGTCTATGACCTGTTCATCGACCTCGATGCCGACGAGCACATGCTCGAGTTTCCGGTGATCTACACGAACGGCAAAGCCGGCACGGCGACGATGGATCTGGCCCAGCCCGGCACCGACCTCCAGCCGCTCTTCGAACTCATCCAGAACACGATTCCTGTGGCCACGGGCGACCCCGAAGGCGCACTGCAGATTCTGGTGACCAACCTGGACTACTCCGACTACCTCGGCCGGCTTGCGATTGCACGCGTGTTTAACGGAACCCTGCGTACCGGGCAGGAGGTTGCCGTCTCCAAGCGCGACGGCTCGTTGCAGACCGTGAAGATCACCAAGCGGTTCAGCTTCGTCGGCCTGAAGCGCACCGACACCACCGAGACCACGCTGGGGGACATCGTCGCGATTGCCGGCGTTCCGGGCATCACCATCGGTGAGTCCTTCACGGATATCGAGAATCCCTCGCCGTTGCCGCTGATCACCATTGATGAGCCCACGATCGCGATGCAATTCTCGGTCAACAACTCGCCCTTTGCCGGACGGGAAGGTTCTTATGTCACCAGCCGCAACCTGCGCGAGCGGCTAGACAAGGAACTGCTGACGAATGTTTCGATCCGGGTGGAAGACACCGGTTCGCCCGAGACCTTCAAGGTGCTCGGACGTGGCGAACTGCAGCTTTCCGTGCTCATTGAGATGATGCGCCGCGAAAGCTTCGAGCTGATGGTGTCGCGGCCGGAGATTGTCACCAAGCGCATTGATGGCGCGCTGATGGAGCCGTCCGAACAGCTCACCATCGATATCCCCGAGGCCTTCGTCGGCACGGTGATCGAGCGGCTGGGGCCGCGCAAGGGTGAGATGGTCAAGATGTCGAACCATGGCTCCGGGCGCGTGCGCATGGAGTTCAAGATCCCGTCGCGTGGCCTGATCGGTCTGCGGAATGAAATGCTCACCGAGACGCGCGGCACCATCGTCATGAACTCGATCGCGGCTGACTACATTCCCTACCAGGGCGAGATCCCACAGCGCCCGACGGGCGCCCTGATCTCGGATCGTAACGGCACAACTACCACCTACGCTCTGAATGGCTTGCAGGATCGTGGCGTGCTTTTCGTACCGGACGGGATTGAAGTCTACGAGGGCATGGTCGTCGGCGAGCACTCGCGCGATAACGATCTGGACGTCAATGCCGTACGTGAAAAGAAGCTCACCAACATGCGTGCAAGCTCGGCGGACGAAGCCCTGCGCCTGGTGCCGTACCGGCAGCAGACGCTGGAGCAGGCTATTGAGTTCATCGCGGATGATGAGCTTGTTGAGGTCACGCCGAAATCGCTGCGTCTCCGCAAGAAGATCCTGCAGGCGAATCGGCGGCCCCGCAAAGGCCAGATCGTCGAATAGCAGCTGCAGTGTTGACAGAAGCGGGAGCTCTCACAAGCTCCCGTTTTACTGCGCGTCGAACGACGGTGGTTGGTCGCCGTTACCCGTCCCCCAACGGGTGTTGAGGGTGTTGGCGAGATCGAAGTGCAGCGAACCGCCATGCAGGGCGAAGTCTTCGGGGAGCCAGGTGTGTGTAGCCCTCCGCCCATTTACCTTAAGGTGCTGCACGTAGAAGGCATCAGGCGAGGCGGCCGGCGCTTCGATCGTGAGGTCGCCTCCGGGGCGGTGAACGAGCACGTGCGAGAAGCTGGGACTGCCGAGTACGAACTCTGCACGGCCCGGGATCTCCGGGTAGAGGCCCATGAACGCGAACACCGCCCATGAGGACATCTCACCCAGGTCGTCGTTGCCTGGTATGCCCTTTGGGGTCGTCGTCCAGAGTGTCTGCAGCACCTGGTGGATCAGCTGCTGTGTCTTCCAGGGCTGGGCGGCGAAGTCGTAAAGCCAGGGTGTTTCGATGGACGGCTCATTGTTGAGCTCGGCGTGGAGCGGCCCGGCGTTGGTCACTGCCGGAGCCCCCTTCTCGC
>CAXTGN010000200.1:3247-5185 GCA_964243455.1 uncultured Acidobacteriaceae bacterium | reverse complement strand
TCATAAAAGAATCGGTCCAGGCGAGCGCTCGCCGTGGCACGGCCACCCATCTGCTGAAAAAGCCCGGCGACGTTGAAGGGCACCATCCAGACATACTGGGCAGCGGTACCTTCCACGAAGCCGGCACCTGTGGCGGGTGTAAATGGCTTTACGGCCTGGTCGTTATCGCTGTCGCTGTCCTGCTCGGTTTTGGGCCAGCTCCCGTCGGCGTTGCGGTCCATGAAGTAGCCACCGTCCGGAGCGGCATGCGGATTCCAGAGATTGCGCCAATACTGTGCCCGTGCCAGAAACCGTTGCTGCACCTGCTGATCCCCGAGGTGCCCTGCCAACGCGGAAATCCCGAAGTCTGCCGTTACATCCTCCAGTGTGTCCGCCGCTGCGCCCCACGCCGGCGCCCCAAGCGGAATGTAATGCAGCCTGAGGTACTGGTCGAGCCCGGGTCTTTGGCCGGCGCACTCGACCGGGCAGCCGGCCTTGCTCAGGTCCTCCGCCGTCGGCACCTCGGCGGCGTGCACCAGCGAGGTCAAGGAGGCTTTGGCATCGAAAGCCCGTCCTCCAAACGCCCAGATGTCCGCGATCGCCGGAGCCGCCGGGTCACCGTTCATCACATGCGTCGCGCCGCTCATGTGCGTCCAGCGGTCCCATCGGCCGCCGTCCTGCGTGGACTGGTTCAGAAGGCTCTGGGCGATGTCGCTGCCGATCTTCGGATCGAGCCATGTGACCAGCTGCATCTGCGAGCGGTAGACATCCCAGCCGGAGAAGTTCGCATACTGCGTGGACTGTCCTGGGGCCAGCTGGTGCACTTGCCCATCCATTCCTCGGTATTGACCATTGCTGTCGCTGTACGTCGTAGGGGTCTGCATTGAGTGATACAGCGCCGTCGTAAAGACCCGGTGTTGCTCGGGTGTACCACCGGCCACCTCGATCTGTCCAAGACGGGTATTCCATGCGGTTCTCGCCCGAGAGCTCGCGGTGTCGAAAGTGGTTCCGGCAGGGCTATCTGCCTCCAGGTTCTGCGCAGCGTTGGCCTCGCTCACGTACGAGATCCCTATGCGAACCTGAACCTCTCCACCAATGCCAAAGTTGGCCCACACGCCGGAGCCGTGCCCCGCTTCCGGGAAGCCCTTGGGACCGAAGCCGGTAGCGCCCTCTGCCTCGGTCGCATCCGGCAGTAACGTCGTGTCGTGCCACGCGCCCGTCTTCTGCATGGGGCGATCGAAATGAGCCACAAAGTACAGCGTGTAATACGGCCGGCGATCTTCCTTATCGATATAGCCGCAGAAGTTGCCGCCTGTCACCGAGCCGGAGATGGTGCCGGCTGCCTTCTCGATGTGTGTCACAGCAGCGGTGGACCCAACCTCTGAGTCCGAGGTGCGGACCAGCAGCGTCGCCGGTGGGCCATCCGGATAGCGAAAGCTCGCCATCCCGGAGCGCGTACCCGCAGTCAGGCTCACCTCTACGCCACTGCCGAGCCGCACACGATACAGTCCCGGCTGCGCGGTCTCGTCCGTGTGACTGAAGCTGGCCGCGTAGGTGTGGCGAAAGTCTCTCGAGGGAGAAACGTCCACTGCATCGGTCGTGGGCATCATGGGCACATCGCCAGAGCCGCCCGCGCATCCCCAGCCTTCCACATTGGTCAGGCTGAAGCCGCGAATCTGTGTTGCGCGGTCCTCATACCCACCCGGGGCGGCGATCATCCGCTTTGCGTTGACCGGCGAGGCTTCCGGGCTGAACTGCACCATGCCGAACGGCACCGTTGCCCCAGGGAACACGTTGCCGCCGTTGGCGGTGCCGATGAAGGGATCGACTTCGCTCGCGCGGTCAGAAGCAGACTGGGCCCGGGCGCTTGGTGCATTGAGACACCCAAAGCACAGCAGAGAGGCGAGAATGGGACGCCAGATCGTCATAGGACCCAGCCTACAGTGGCGTACCTTGAGA
>CAXTGN010000200.1:0-3237 GCA_964243455.1 uncultured Acidobacteriaceae bacterium | reverse complement strand
TATCGTGGCAGACCGTGCTGATGGTAGCGTTCCCATCCCTTTCTGCTACCGATTCGCGGCGTCTACCTCGGCGAAGTAGCTGGCCGGCTTCAACAATTCGCGAGGCTTCGAGCCATCCGCCGGACCCACAAGCCCATCGCGTTCCATGAGGTCGATCAGGTGAGCCGCGCGGCCATAGCCGATGCGCAGACGGCGCTGCAGCAGGCTGGTGGATGCCTTGCCGAACTCGAAAACCAGGCGAACCGCGTCGTCGAACATAGGATCGGCTTCCTCGCCATCGTTCGAGCTGCCGGAGCCGCTCTCACCCTTCTCGTCCTTAGGGCCATCCAGGAAGCCCTCCACGTACTCGGCCTGGCCTTGCGCCTTCCAGAAGGCCGTTACGGCGGCGATCTCCTTTTCAGTGACGAACGGTGCGTGTACACGCTGCAGACGACTGGTTCCCGGTGGCAGGAAGAGCATGTCGCCGCGTCCGAGGAGCGATTCGGCCCCGTTCATATCGATGATGGTGCGTGAATCGATCTTGGTCGCGAGCCGGAAACTCATGCGGGTGGGAACGTTTGCCTTGATCAGGCCGGTGATGACGTCCACCGACGGGCGCTGCGTGGCAAGCACCAGATGAATGCCGACGGCACGGGCCATCTGCGCGAGGCGAGTGATGGCTTCTTCGACATTGGCCCGGTCCAGCATCATCAAGTCGGCCAGCTCGTCGATGACGATGATGATGTACGGCAATGGCTCCTGGTTGACGTCCTCAAACAGATACTCGGAGCCGTGCTCGAAGAGCTTGTTGAACTGATCGATGTTGCGGACGTGATTGGCGGCCAGCAGCTTTAGCCGGCGTTCCATCTCCTTGACCGCGTTCTTCAGCGCATTGGCCGCAAGCTTGGCCTCGGTGATGATGGGCGTGAAGAGGTGAGGAATGCCTTCGTACATGCCGAGCTCGACCCGCTTGGGGTCGACCAGAATCATGCGTACCTGTTCCGGTGTCGAGCGGAAGAGCACGCTCATGATCATCGCGTTGATGGCAACAGACTTACCAGAACCCGTAGAGCCGGCGATGAGCACATGCGGCATCCCTGCCAGGTCGGCCGTGATGATATGCCCGTCGATGTCTTTGCCGAGAGCGATCGGCAGCTTCGATTTGGTCGAGGCAAAGGGCTCACTTTCCACCACATCGCGCAGCCAGATGGTTTCGCGTTCCGTATTGGGCACCTGAATGCCTACGGTGGACTTGCCCGCCATGCGCTCGATCAGGACAGATTCAGCCGCCATGGCGAGGCAGAGGTCGTCGGCCAGTCCAGTCACGCGGGAGTATTTCACTCCGGCGTCTGGGCGGAATTCGTAGGTCGTGACAACCGGGCCAGGGTTGATCTGCTCCACGCGGCCCGCTACGCCGAATTCAGCGCACTTTTCCACCAGCACCTGCGCTTCAGCCCGCAATACCTCTTCACGGACCACGGATTGTCCTTCGCTTGCATGCAGCAGCGAAGAGGGCGGCAGTTTGTAGCCCCGGATGGACTTCACGGGCTGAAAGCCCTTGAGCTGGTGAGCATCGGATCGCGCACCGAACGCGATGTTTTGGTCACGAAGATCCGCCATGGGGGACGGCGTAGGGGCAGGAGATTGAGGAGGAGCCATCGGGCGCCGGGCTGGTTGGGCCGTACGCTCGTTCATGGCAGGTGCCAAAGGGACCGAGGCTACGGGCGGCTCAGCTGCAGGTACAGAATCCGCAACGGGTGAAGGAGTTGGATAGAGGGTCGATCCCGAGAGCGGAGGGGTGGACCCGCGATGGACCAAACGCAAGCCAGCGCCAAGGGGCGCTGAATCCAAGGCTAGCGGCGGCCTGGAGGGTCGGCCTTCGGACTGTTGCGAGAGGATGGGAGTGATGGTTTGGCGCTCCGGGGCATTGAGCCAGTCATCCTCTTCACGCAATGGAACGGCGACTCGGGGCGTGTGTGGCTGGCCTTCCAAGGTGTGAGGATCTGATGCGACGTCCCCGGAGTGGAGAGGGATCGCCGCCATGGCCAGTTGAGCAGCGAACGGCGCGGCCGCAGCGCTGGCCGCGGCCAGCCCCTCCAGGTGTGGTGCATCCACGTCAGTGCGCGGCATGGTGTCCCACAGCGATACCGGCTCTGAGCTATCCAGTCCATCCGCTTCGGTACCAATGCCCGTAGGAGCAGAATGCTTACGACGAAACAATCGCAGGAAGCCGGAAAGCAACGAATGCTTCTCGGCGAAATCTGCGTCTGGCCTGCCGTCAGAATCAATCTCCGTGTGCGCTGCAGGAGGGGACCCGAGCTCTGCCGGATGCGCCTTGCGTAGACGCCAATGCGAAAGCTGCTCACGACTGCTACGGAAAGAGGCGAACTGCCCGGTGAACCAGCCAGGAGCACTGCCCAGAGCGAAACTGGTGGCCAGGTACAACGAAAGAGCCACCACGCATCCGGTCAGAATGGCTGCTCCAGGTGCGTTTAACAAATGAACCAGGAAGTCAGCCAGAAGGCGGCCCTCGACCCCGGACAGGGGAAGCGCGCCCCGCCAGAGCGTGTGCCCGGGAAGAAGGGCGATCCCTGCGGGAGCAAACGCCAGCCACAGCAGCAGGCCAATTGTCTTCACTGCACCTGCGCCAACTGGGCGCGAGCGCATCCAGGAGACACCCACACGGCCGACCGCCACCGGAACGAGCAGGGCGGCTACTCCCAGGAACTGCAACACAAGGTCGGCGAAGTAGGCACCGGTAAGGCCTGTCCAGTTACGGCTAAGGTGGGCGGCGTCTGCGGTTTCACCCCCAACGGTATTGAAGCTGGGATCGGCGGGGTTGTAGCTCATCAGCGAGAGAATCAACAGGGCAGCAAGGGCGAGTACAAACAACCCGCATACCTCGTTGAGCCGTCGACTGCGTGTGGGCGCATACGTAAGGCGTTGGGATTTCACGTGAATGGATGCGCGAAGATAGGCACGCGTGGGCTGAACCAGCGGCACGAGGGAGGACCTCCCAAAATCCAGAGCATCTCCATTCTTTCATGCCATGGACGGAATGGCATCCCGAAAACGGGTCAATGGCGGTGAACCAGGTGTGGTCACTGCCAGCTTTCCGGTTGGGGGGACCATCTGGTTCCAGGTGGACTCACGAAATCTCACACTCATCGCGCGATCCAGGCAAACGCTGCGAAAGTAGGCAGCATCATTAAAGGGGAACGCTGACGAGTTGTGAACGCCAGCAGGGTTGCGGTGACG
>CAXTGN010000199.1:3197-8543 GCA_964243455.1 uncultured Acidobacteriaceae bacterium | reverse complement strand
TACCTCATTCGTCAGCTTTACAAAGAAGGCTCGGCCGTTGCCAAAGGGCAGGTCCTGTTTCAGATCGACCCCCGGCCCTTCCAGGCGATGCTGGAGCAGGCACAAGGGCAGGTGGGCCAGGCCCAGGGCCAGCTTGGCCAGGCGCAGGCGCAACTCGGGCTTACGCAGATCAACGTGAACCGGGACACCCCGCTCGCGGAGCAGCGCGCGATTGCGCAGAGCCAGCTGGACAATGACAAGCAGCAGGCACTGCAGGCACAGGCCGGTGTGCGACAGGCGCAGGCCCAAATCGCTGCCGCCCAGGCGACCGTGGCGACGGCAAAGTTGAACTTTGGATTCACGCAGGTCCGTTCGCTGATCTCGGGAGTGGCAGGACAGGCAACGACGCAGGTCGGCAATCTGGTCAGTCCGCAGTCTGTGCTCACAGCGGTGTCACAGCTGGATCCGATCAAGGTGTACTTCTCGATCAGCGACACGGAGTACCTTGCGCTCACGAAGCGAGCCCAGGGCGGCAAGGGGGACCTGTTGAGCAAGGGTGCCAATCTGCCGCTCTCTCTCACGCTCGCCAACGGCACGACGTACTCGCATACGGGGCGCGTGGTGTTCGTCGATAGGCAACTGAACCAGCAGACGGGCGCCATCCGCATTGCGGCGGCGTTCCCCAATCCGGGCAATGTGCTGCGGCCTGGCCAGTTCGCGCGTGTGCGCGCCAATACGGAGGTGCTGCACAACGCTCTGCTGATACCGCAGATCGCGGTGCAGGAGCTTCAGGGACTGCAGCAGGTATACGTTGCCGGTCCGGACAACAAGGTGCATGTCGCCACCGTGCAGCTGCTTCGGCAGTTTGGCAATCAGTGGATCGTGCAGAGCGGACTGCAGGCAGGTCAACGCGTGATCACGGACAACCTTCAGAAGCTGAAGGATGGCGTGCCGGTGACTCCGCATCTAGTCGAGGCTGCAACGACACCTATGGCCTCCACGAACCCTGACGCGACGGGACGGTAGCCCATGTCTAAGTTCTTTATCCGCAGGCCCATTGTGGCCATCGTCATCGCGATCGTCACGGTGATTGTTGGACTGGTTTCGCTGTTCAGCCTGCCGACGTCACAGTACCCAAACATCGTGCCCCCCGAGATTCAGGTCCAGGCGACCTACCCGGGCGCGGATGCCAAGACGCTGGAACAGGCCGTGGCGACGCCGATCGAAGAGCAGATGAATGGCGTGGATAACGCCATCTACATGTACTCGCAGAACGCCAACAACGGGCAGTCGACGTTGTACGTGGACTTCGACGTCAAGACCGATCCCAACATCGATCAGGTGCTGGCGCAGTTGCGTGTTTCGCAGGCCCAGTCGCAACTGCCGGCGCTGGTAAATACGGCGGGCGTGACGGTGCAGAAGGCGCAGAGCTCGCCGATGATGATCGTCACGATCAACTCGCCGAGCAACAAGTATGACGCGGAGTTCCTGACCAACTACGCGATCATCAACGTCCAGGACGAGTTGACCCGCGTGAAGGGCGTGGGTAAGGTTCAGGTGTTTGGCGGCCAGTATGCGATGCGCATTTGGGTGCAGCCGGACAAGATGGCCCAACTCGGCGTGACGGCGAACGACGTCATCAACGCGCTCGCTACGCAGAACAACGTATACCCGGCGGGACGCATTGGCGGAGAGCCTGTCCCTTCCGGCCAGGAGTTGACGTACACGGTGCGCACCCAGGGCCGTCTGGTGCAGCAGGAAGATTTCGAAAACATCATTCTGCGGTCCAATGCGGACGGTTCCGTGCTCCATCTGCGCGATGTGGCTCGCGTACAGCTGGGATCGCAGAACTACGACCTTTCGGCGCGGTATAACGGCGCGCCAGCGGGCATCATGGGCGTCTACCAGCTCCCCGGATCGAACGCCGTGCAGGCCGCGGCGGCGGTGCGGGCGCGATTGGACCAGCTCCAGCAGCGCTTTCCGGCGGGCCTGCAATATGCCGTGACGCTCGATACGACTAAGGCCGTCACGGCCGGCATTCACGACATTACAGTGACCCTGGCAATCGCTCTGGTGCTGGTCATTCTGGTGACGTATCTGTTCCTGCAGGGTTGGCGGGCAACGCTGATTCCGTTGCTGGCTGTGCCCGTTTCTCTGATCGGCACGTTCGTCCTCTTTCCAGTTCTTGGCTTTTCGATCAACACGCTTTCCCTCTTTGGGCTTGTGCTTGCGATCGGCCTCGTGGTGGATGACGCCATCATCGTCGTAGAAGCGGTTGAGCACCATATCGATGAAGGGATGACCCCACGCGACGCGACCGAGAAGGCCATGGAAGAGGTGGGCGGTCCGGTGGTCGCGATCGCTCTCATTCTCGCGGCGGTTTTCATCCCAACAGCTTTTATCCCGGGCATCACGGGACGTCTTTACCAGCAGTTTGCGGTGACCATTGCGGTGTCGGTGCTGATCTCGGCCTTTAACGCGCTGACCCTCAGTCCGGCGCTGGCATCGCTGCTGCTGAAGCCAAAGGATGAAGCCCGCAAGCCCGGGCTCCTGCAACGTTTCTTCGCGGGCTTCAACCGTTTGTTCAACCGGACGACGGAGAGCTACGTTTCCACCTCCAATCTGCTAATCCACAAGTCCGGGTTGACGATGATCGTGCTGGCCTGCATCGCGGCGGTGGCGGTGTATCTCGGCGCGCGGTTGCCGACTGGCTTTATCCCTACGGAAGACCAGGGTTACATGTTTGTGGCGCTTCAGCTGCCGGACTCAGCCAGCCTGGAGCGCACCGACAATGCCGGCCTGAAGGTAACCAAAGCCCTGCTGGACACACCTGGAATCGGCGGCGTCATGCAGGTCAATGGCTTCAGCCTGCTGACGCTGACCGAGAGCACGAATACGGCGTTCTTCTTCGTCGCGCTGAAGCCCTGGGATCAACGCACAAGCAAGGACCAGCAGCTTGCGAGCATTCAAGGGAGCGTGACCGGTAAGCTGGCCGGCATCAATGAGGGGTTGGCGTTCAGTTTTCCGCCGCCTGCCATTCCGGGCATCGGAACCTCGGGCGGCGTCACCATGATTCTTGAGGATCGTTCAGGCTCGGACGATCCGAAGTTCCTGGCGCAGAACATCTACGCGTTTCTGGGGGCAGCCGCCAAGCGGCCGGAGATTGCCGCGGCGATTCCGTCGTTTCTTCCTGCGGTGCCTCAGCTCTATGCCGATGTAGATCGCGAGAAGGTGAGCCAGCAGCAGGTAGATCTGAGCAACGTCTACACGACGATGCAGACGTTCCTTGGCGCGTACCTGGTGAACTACTTCAACCGTTTTGGCCGCCAATGGCAGACCTACGTCGAGGCCGAGGGGTCATCCCGCACCAACATCGCGAATATCAATCAGTTTTATGTGCGCAGCGCGAATGGCGGTCAGGTGCCGCTGGGCTCGCTGGTACGCACCAAGCAGATCACGGGGCCGGAGTTCACCACGCGGTTCAACGAGTACCCGGCTGCCCAGATCAACATCTCGGGCAAGCCGGGGTACAGCTCGGGCCAGGTGCGAGCGGCGCTCGAACAGGTGTATGCGCAGACGATGCCGGCAGGGATGGGTTTTGACTATTCCGGTATCACCTACCAGGAGCAACAGGCAGCAAAGGGCGTGCCGGCTTCGGCGGTCTTTGGGCTTTCGCTGCTGTTCGTCTTCCTAATCCTTGCGGGTCTGTACGAGAGCTGGACCTTACCGTTCAGCGTGCTTCTCTCGACTCCGGTCGCCATCCTCGGGGCGTATATCGCGTTGAGTCTGCGTTCGTTTGAGAATGACATCTTTGCCACGATCGGGCTGATCATGCTGATTGGCCTTTCGGCGAAGAACGCCATCCTTATCGTGGAGTTCGCTGTGACGAACTACAAGGCGGGGCAGTCGATCTCGGACGCGGCGCTTCATGCCGCCAGGCTGCGCTTCCGGCCCATCGTCATGACGGCGCTGGCGTTCATCTTTGGGTGTCTGCCGCTGTGGATTGCGACAGGATCAGGTGCGGCATCGCGCCAGATCCTGGGCACCGTCGTCATTGGGGGCATGCTGCTGGCGACTCTGGTCGGGATCCTGATGATCCCGGTGTCGTTCTCGGTGGTGGAGTACCTGAGCCACCGGTTCTCGCGCGGCGGCAAGGGAACCACGATGGACTCCAACCACGATGTAGATCCTCGCGACCTGGGCAAGCGGGCAGGCAAGCTGCCAGAGCCGAAAGGAGAGCACGTTTAATGCAACAGCGACATGCAATCTTTGCACGGCGCGTTCTGGTGGGAAGCTGGCTGCTGCTGGCTGTTGCTGGATGCAATGTGGGGCCGAAGTACACACGGCCCCAGGCGCCGGTGCCGCCCGCGTTTCGCGGCGCAGATGATGCCACGGTGTCGAGCGATCCGAAGGGATCGCTGGGCGACCAGCAGTGGGCGCAGGTTTTTCACGAGCCTGAGCTGCAGGACCTGATCAAGACATCGCTGACCAACAACTTCGACCTGCGGATCGCCGCGGAGCGCGTGCTGGAGCAGCAGTCGCAGGTGCAGATCACGCGCTCGCAGCAGTTTCCGCAGATCAGTGTGGGCGGCATCGGCGCGGGAGCCCGGTTGCCGAACTCTGTCACGAGTTCATCCTCCTCCACAGCTTCGTCGACGTCGTCGTCCTTTCCGGACCCGTTCATTGTGGGCTCCTTAAGCCTGTCCGCATCCTGGACGCCGGACTTCTGGGGTCTGTACCGGAAGCAGACGCAGGCAGCGCGAGACCAGCTGCTCGCACAGGAGTGGGCGCAACGCGCTGTCCGACTGACGCTGGTTCAGCAGGTGGCGACAACATATTTCCAGATCCGCGCGCTGGACGCGCAGCTGGCGGTCGCGAAGCAGACCCTGACTACTCGCCAGCAGTCTGTGGACCTGACCAGGACGCTGGAGACGGGTGGCGCGGCGCCGTTGTCGGATGTGCGCCAGGCGGAGCAGTTGCTGTACACGGCGACGAACCAGATCCCGCTGCTGGAGCAACAAATTCAGCAGGATGAGAACGGCCTGAAGCTGCTTCTGGGTGAGAACCCGGGGCCGGTGGCGCACACGGACCCGAACGCGCTGGCGCCGCCGCCACAGGATCTGCCTGTAGGTTTGCCGTCAGTTGCTGGAGCGTCGTCCGGACATCCAGCAGGCTGAGGCGCAGTTGCGTGCCGCGAATGCGCAGATCGGGGTGGCGAAGGCTCAGTTTCTGCCGCAGCTGCCGCTGAGTGCGTCGGGCGGTTTCGGCGGCAACGAGTTCTCCAACTTCTTCGATCCGGGTGGCGCGACCATCTATGGGCTAGGGCAGTTGACGCAGGCCGTCTTTACCGGGGGCACGTTGCGTGGG
>CAXTGN010000199.1:0-3187 GCA_964243455.1 uncultured Acidobacteriaceae bacterium | reverse complement strand
AACCTTTCCGAGCGGCAGAAGGAAGAGATGATGCTGGACTACAAGAAGGCCATTGCCACGGGCTTCCATGACGTTTCCAACGCGCTGATCGCGGTGAACAAGCAGCGGGCAGCACGCGTGGAACAGGAGAAGCTGGTGGCCGCGGCGCAGGACGCTACGCGGTTGGCGCGTATTCGGTACCAGGGTGGGTCAACGAGCTACCTGGAGGTGCTGACGACGGACACCAACCTGTTCTCGGCGCAGTTGAGTCTTGCGAGTTCGCAGCAGAACGAGGCTCTGACGCTGGTACAGCTGTACAGTGCGCTGGGCGGCGGATGGCAGGAGGGTCCCCCCACCCCCTAAGTACCCAAAGTACGTTGAACAAAGTACTTGTGGAGGTACCTTGGGCGGGACAGATGGAGGTACGCAGATAGGGGTTTTCAGATCTGATCCAATTGTACGGATTCCCGCGAAATAACAAGCAATCTGCTGTCGAAGATTTCCCTAGCGATCAAAGTCTGTTGTATGCCAGCAAAGAGAGAGGCGCGGTTGCGTGCCTCTCTTTTTGCTTTGTAGCCGTACGAAAGGACAGTAGATCCTTATGGGACTAACAGTCCGCTCCCTGAGCGCTGCGTCTCAGAGCCGAAGGACAGTGGCTCACTGGTTGACGGCGCTGGCGAGGAAACCACCGTCTACGGCGAGGATCTGTCCGGTGGTGAAGGAACTTGCGTCCGAGGCGAGGTAGAGGGCTGCCGAAACGAGTTCTTCGGGGCGGCCGAAGCGATGCATCGGGGTGCGGAGCTGAAGCTCCTGACCCCTGGGTGAGTCGAGCAGAGCACTATTGAGGGCGGTGGGAAAGACGCCGGGAGCGATGGCGTTGACGAAGACGTTGTGCGGGGCCCACTCGATGGCGAGGGACTTGGTGAGTGCGCCGACGGCGGCCTTGCTGGCGCCGTAGGCGGCGACCTCGTGGAAGGCGAGAAAGGTCGAGAGGGAGGCGATATTGATGACCCGGCCGCTCCGGCGGGCGATCATGTCACGACCGAAGATCTGGCAGGCGCGAAGAGTGCCGTTCACGTTGACATCGAAGATGGCGTTCCAGGCTTCGTCGGTCCAGTCGAGCGTAGGAATGCGTTTGGTGATGCCGGCGCAGTTGACGAGGATGTCGACGGCGGGGAACTCGGCAGCGATTGCATCGTGCAGAGCCTGCACGGACGCGCGGGAGGTGACGTCTGAGGTGACGTTGAGGGAGCGGCGACCCAGGGCCTGGATCTCCTGTGCGATGGCGGATGTGCCTTCGGCGGAGCGGGAGGTGGCGACGACATCCGCACCGGCCTCCGCCAAGCCGAGGGCGAGCGCTTTGCCGATGCCTGTCGTGCCGCCCAGGACGACGGCGCACTTGCCGGTGAGATCGAAGGGGTGCATGGGAGCCTTTTGGTTGTTGGTCGTTGGTTGTTAGTGGACTGGATCGGCTTGAGTGTCCCGGAGTTATGAAAGCAGGGTTCCCCGTTCGGGGAAGGACAAATAGAAAAGCAAAGGGCAATGGCAAGGCAGACGAGAAGCAAAAGCAAAAGGAAGCAAAAGCGAAAGGCAAAGGCGACTGAAACGAGCAACGAGCAACGAGCAACCGAGCGACGAGCGAGTGCAAGAGCAAGGTGCAAAGGCGGGCGGCGCTGCTCTCGGCCGGTTAGGAAGGACTGAGGGCTTGGGAGGTGCCGAGGCGTGGGACCAGGAGCTGGAATAGACCGAGGGCGACGACGTAGGCCGAGGCGGACATCGCGAAGATGAGGAGCGGATGAAGCGCGAAGAGGTGGGAGACGAGCCAGGTGAAGGCGGCGCTGGCGGCGCAACCGACTGCTCCGCCGATGCCGACCACCGTGGATATGGCCGTGGAGGGGAACATATCCGTTGGTGTGGAGAAGAGGTTGGCAGACCAGCCCTGATGCGCCGCTGCAGCGAGGGCGATGAGGCCCACTGCGGGCCAAGGATTGCCGGGAAAGAGCACGTGCATGCGCGGCACGAACATGATGGGAAGCACGCAGACGGCCATGACCAGCATGGCGGTCTTGCGGCCGGTGTTTACCGTGTAGCGGCGCTTCATGAGGAAGCCCGACAGGCCCCCGCCGAGCACCGAGCCGACCGAGGAGACGGCGTAGACGCTGACAATGGGCCAGTAGGCGGCCTTGAGGTTGAGACCGTAGCTTTCGTTGAGAAACATGGGGAGGTAGAAGAGGTAGAAGTACCAGACCGGGTCGGTGATGCCCTTGGCGAGGGCGAAGGCGTAGAGGCCCCGGTTGCGGAGGAGGCTGCGATAGAGAGCGGCGCCGCGGGACGGGGGAGGGAGGACGTGCAGCAGATTCTGTTGTGTGGTGCTGGCAACGCGTCGTAGCCGGTTGTAGGGGAAGAGCAACCAGAGGACCAGCCAGAGCAGACCGAGGGAGCTGGTGAACAGAAAAGCTGCGCGCCAGCCGAAGCGGCCCGTGATCAGCGGCAGCAGCGCGGGCGCGATGAAAAAGGCAGCGTTGGTCCCGGAGTTGAACAGGCCGGTAGCAAGGGCGCGCTCTTCGGTGGGGAACCATTCGGTGGTGGCCTTGATGGCGGCGGGGAAGTTGCCCGACTCGCCGAGTCCAAGGCAGGCACGGGCGATGCAGAAGCCGGCGACGGTGGCGACGAATGAATGACTGGCGGAACTGAGAGCCCAGACGCAGATGGCGACGGCGTACCCGGTCCGGGTGCCGAGGCGATCGATCAGTGGCGCGGCGACGAGAAAGCCGATGCCGTAGGCGATCTGGAAGCTTTCAACGATGTGGCCGTAGTTTAGGTGGTACGCGGTCTGGTAGGTGGCCTCGAGGCCGGGGACCCAACCCATGAAGGGCAGGTGCAAGAGCGGCTCGATCAGGGAGAGGACCGAGCGGTCCATGTAGTTGATGGTGGTGGCGAGAAAGAGGAGGAAGCAGACGAACCAACGAAGAGGTTGCGGTCCCGGGGCGACGGAGGTGAACTCCTCCAGGGCGGAGTCAGAGGTAAGGGGCATGCGCGTGACTCCGACAGGCGGTGGAGGGTATGCGTGGGTTTCGGCACCGGGGTGCGGATCAGAGAGAGGGTAGCCCGGGGGGCGGGAGCGGTGTCAAGGGGAAGCTGTTGGTGGTGGTGTTTGTTGGGGGCGGCGGGAGCGGCGGGGCAGCGGTCAGCGGAGAAGCGGTCAGCG
>CAXTGN010000198.1:7456-8549 GCA_964243455.1 uncultured Acidobacteriaceae bacterium | reverse complement strand
AAAGGAGTTGCTCCGAAGTCAACGATCCGCGATCCCGTTCTCCGTCCTGATGGTGGATCTGGACCACTTCAAATGCATCAACGACAACTTCGGGCATCATCGCGGCGATGAGGTACTGGTCGACGCCGTGAAACGCATGCAGGACTCGGTGCGCGGCATTGACGTCCTGTGTCGCTGGGGGGGCGAAGAGTTTGCCGTTCTTCTGCCCGACGCGCCCCTGGAAGCGACGCAGATCGTGGCGGAACGCATTCGGGACAACATCCAGCGAATGGGTGTGCCGCTGGGGCGGGGCCGTTCTGAGCCCGCCGAGCTTGCCCGTCTCACGGTCAGCATCGGTGCGGCAACGTATCGCGACCTCGACGACAACGTCGAGGAGATGCTGGTGCGAGCCGATCAGGCCCTCTACCGTGCCAAGGCTGGGGGGCGAAATCGTGTGCTCGTCGAGGCATAGAAAGGGCGAGCCGAAGCCCGCCCTTATCTTACCCGCTGAAAGACCGATTACTGGGCAGTCAACTCGGCCTGTGCACCGGACTTCAGGGCAGCCGCTTTGTCGGTCTTCTCCCAGGTGAACGCCTCGCCGGTACGACCGAAGTGACCGTACGCGGCCGTTGCGCGGAAGACCGGGCGACGCAGGTTGAGGCTCTCGATGATGCCCTTCGGCGTGAGCTTGAAGTTCTCGCGGACCAGCTCGATGAGCCGGTTCTCGGAGACCTTGCCCGTGCCGAACGTATCTACCCGGATCGAGACCGGCTCGGCCACGCCGATGGCATAGGCGAGCTGGACTTCAGCCTTTTCGGCCAGACCGGAGGCAACGATGTTCTTGGCAATGTACCGGGCCATGTAGGCCGCCGAACGGTCGACCTTGGTCGAATCCTTGCCGGAGAAGGCGCCGCCCCCGTGCCGGCCCATGCCGCCGTAGGTGTCCACGATGATCTTGCGTCCGGTAAGGCCGGAGTCGCCCATGGGACCACCGATCACAAAGCGCCCGGTGGGATTGATGTGGTACTTGGTGTTCTCGTCCAGGAGTTCGGCCGGGATTACGGCTTCGATCACGTGCTCCTGAATGTCCGCATGGAGCTGTTCGTTGGTAAGC
>CAXTGN010000198.1:2707-7446 GCA_964243455.1 uncultured Acidobacteriaceae bacterium | reverse complement strand
ATCCCGGTCGGAAAACTCGGCATGCTGGGTGGAGATCACCACGGCGTCCACGCGGACGGGTTTGCCCTCGGCGTTGTACTCCACCGTGACCTGGCTCTTGCCGTCGGGACGGAGATACGCCATCTTTCCCGACTTGCGCACCTGACTGAGTTTTTCGGCCAGACGGTGTGCTAGGGAAATGGGGGCAGGCATCAACTCGGGGGTTTCGTTGGTCGCGTAACCGAACATCATGCCCTGATCGCCGGCGCCGCCAGTGTCCACGCCCTGCGCGATGTCAGGGGATTGCTTATTCAGCGCGGAGATGACGGAGCAGGTGTTGCAATCGAAGCCCTTGAGCGCGTCGTCATAGCCGATCTGCCGAATTGTCTCGCGCACCAGCGTCTGCACATCCAGATGCGCCTTGCTGGTGATCTCGCCGGCGACAACGACCAGGCCGGTGCAGGTGAGCGTTTCGCAGGCGACACGGCTGGTGGGGTCTTCGGCAAGGCAGGCATCAAGGATCGCGTCAGAGATCTGATCCGCGATCTTGTCTGGGTGGCCTTCGGTGACGCTTTCGCTGGTAAAGAGATAACGGTCGGTTGTGGACAAAGTGAGGTGCTCCTCGTATGAGATAGCCGGACCCGCCCGCCTCTGGTGCGGACGCCCGACGCCCGGAGACGCTGCCGCGAGGCAGACGACCGGGCCGTCCCGTGCACCTGAGCGGTCGCGCGGGACAAGAAGGATTCTACCTTGTACCGCGCTGCCATGCAGAGATCACCGGCGGTCCGCTGTCCGAGGTCGGAGCTTTGGCTTCGTCAGCGACGCGGAACACAAGCCGGTCAACAACAACCGGCGGCAAGAGAAGGGACTGTTCCGGGGGCGCATCGTGGTGCCGCACGCCGATGCGGGGCTGAATCACGTAACGCCAGGCGGCATAGGCCAACGCGAGCAGGGCAACGATCATCACCGCGACTCCCCACCAGCGCCGGCGAACAGGCGGCATGGCCTCCAGGCGGGCGCGATGAACATTTTCCGCGAATTGCGCGAGGTCGGGCTCGGTCTGATCGAAGGCGCCGGAGGCACTGAAGCGCTCCATCCAGATCTCGTCCTCCAGCCCGAGATGCTGGCAGTAGCTCCGTACCAGACCCTTGCGAAGGACGCCGCTGGGCAGTTCGTCAAACAGATCCGCTTCCAGTGATTGCAGATGGCGCATGGAAAAGCGCGTGGCTTTGGCTACCTGCTCCAGCGAGATCTTGCGTCGCTCGCGTTCCTGACGCAGGTCGCGACCGATCCGTAAGTGCGAGTCTGCTCCGATTTCCACCACGGGAGCTCCTTTCCCGCTTTCTACACGAGGGGCGGCGCACAATGCTACCGTTGCACGCTGGAACCGGCCGTTCCAGAACCAAACTGTGCTCCCGTCCCAGATGAGGACGAACGGAGGCCGGCTGCGGTCTCACGGCAAATGAGAAATACATGCTGAATGCTGCAGCATTCAGCATGCCACGCGCTGTCACCCTGGTAAGAACCGTCGGTTCCTTAGCATCCAGAGGGTTACGGGCTCGGCAACGATCGCTCCACCGGCAAAGCCGTGGAAGGCTCGTGCCTGAAGCGTCGATATAATTAGTAAAACGCATGAGATTTATCCTGCCCACCAGAATTCCCGTGGTAAAGGCACTCCTCTTCAGTGCCATTCTCGCCCTGGTAGAGCTGTTGGAAGGCACACTGCCGTTGTATGTGCTTCTGGTTTTCCTGTTTTTTATGGTGAGCACCTTTGCGTTCAACATCGCAGGTGGCTTTACCCGACCCTCCGGGGCCTACATCTTCTTCTATTCCACGCTCACGGCCGGCGTGGGAACCGTTTTCAAAGCTCTTCTCGGGCAGCCAGCTCACACGCACCTCGAGAAGCCGCTGCTTACGATCTCCGTCTATCTGGCGACCACCCTGGGTCTGCTTGCCGCAGCTTTCCTTACGCGCAAGATCGTCATGACCCGGGACGGAATTGCGGGCATTCTGAAGGTTCCGAACATCAACCTGAGGACTTCAGCCCTGGGCTGTTTCGTCATGGTCTTTCTGATCCAGGCCGCGTTCGCGATCTTTCCCGGCGGCAACGGCAGCATCCTGCACGCCGTGGCGATGGTGAACTACTTCCTGCCGCTCGGCATTCTGGTAGGAACGATCGCGGCCATTCGTGACAGCGGCGGAAGGCGCAGCACGTCCGTCCTTACGATCATCGCGATGGTGTACTCCACCTACGACGGCATGCTGGCCTTCAGTAAGCAGGCCATGTTCACGCCCTTTGTTTGCTGGGTCCTGGGCATGGCGTGGGCACACTTCCGGCTCAGGCCGAAGCACATTCTCGCAATCGTCGTCTTTTGCTTCATCGCGCAGGAGTACCTGACCCCCATTTCCAACGTAGGGCGCGTCGACGTCATGAACGGTGGCAGACAGGAACGCCAGGTGTTGCTGGAGAAGTACATCGAGCACCCTGAGGCACTGCGCCGCACCAATGAGGATCGTGCGGAGGCCTACGCAGGGGATTTCTGGTATTACGGATCGCAGCGCGGTGTTCTTGACCGGCTTACGATGCTTCCCAACGATTCGCAGCTGATCAATTTCACCTCCCAGGGGCACTACTTCGGCTACTACCCCGTTCTGGTGTACTTCCAGAACTGGGTTCCCCACTTCATCGACCCTCACAAGCTGGAGGGCGTCTCCGTGGGAGGAAACCGATACGCTCACGAAATGGGTGAGCTTGCGGAAGAGGACACATCCACGGGCATCTCGTACAGTCCGTCCGCGGAAGCGTTTCACCTCGATGGATGGACCTCCGTCCTGCTCCTACAGCCCTGCATTTTTCTCCTGGTTTTCATCACCGCGGATGCGGTTTGCGGCGATGTGCGTGCGCAGCCGTGGGGTCTGCTCCCGATGCTGCTTTTTGCACACATTGCACCCGAGGAGCTTCTGAACGGGAGTATCAACTTTGTTTGGGTCGGAAACATCGGAACGATCTTCTGCATCGTGGTCTGCGGCTATGTCACGCCCATTTTCGGCATGTTGCTGAAAGGCCGCGAACGGGTCCCGTTCTGGCATTCCAACCTCCAGGCGACAGCGCCTGACCTGGCGACCGGGGCTGAGCCCGCGTAGGCGTCACGGTATGCTGATAGCGGCGCAAGCACGCGCCAAGAAACCGGAACGAATGAATAAGCTGGTCTTCGGCAATCTGATCCACCGCCCGTTGCGCTCTGTCATCAGCGCGCTGGCCGTGGGCATTGAAGTCATCATGATCCTTTCCATTGTGGGGATCATGTACGGGATTCTGAATGGCAGCCGGGATCAGGCGGCCGGTACCGGATATGACATGATTGCGCGGCCATCGCAGGGCAGCGCCATCCTGGCGACGAGCAGCGCCTCGGCCAGCGTCAAGGTGGCCGAGGTGCTGCGTGGACTTCCCCATGTGCAGGTCGTTTCGCCGGTCGGTATCAAGATCCTGATAGGCGCCTCCGTACAGAATCTTCTGGGAATCGACTACGCCAGCTACAACGCCCTGAAAGCCTTCGAGTACAAGGAAGGTGGCCCGTTTGGGGGGCCGTACGATCTCCTGATCGATGACATCGAAGCTGCCAATACCAAAGCGCATGTTGGCGATGCTGTAAAGATCCCTCAGTTGGGTCACGTCTTTCGCATCTGCGGCATCGTGGCGCATGGCAAAGGGGCTCGCCGCTATGTGCAGCTTTCCACGCTGGACGAGGCGGAAGGCACACCCGGAAAGGCCGCCTTCTTTTACTTGCGCACCGAGAACCCGCCGCAATTCCAGGAAGCGGTACGACGCGAAGTCCTGGCCACCGAGGGCCTGAGCGACTGGAATGTTCAGACGTTGCAGGAGCTGCTCTCCCAGCTGACACCGGAGCACATCCCCGCCTTCAACATCGGCATCCGCGTGGTAATCGGCATTGCCGCGGTGATCGGCTTTCTTGTGATCTTCCAATCCATGTACACGGCCGTGATGGAGCGCACGCGGGAGATCGGCATCCTGAAGAGCATGGGCGCGGGCAAGGGGACGATTGTTTCCGTGGTGCTACGAGAGACCGGGCTACTGGCCCTGTGCGGCGTGGTATTCGGCATTCTGGCCACCATGCTTCTGAAGGCCGTGCTGCATGCGCGCTTTCCCTCGCTGGCTTTTACCTTCACAGGCGAGTGGGTGGCCATAGCGACCTCGATCACACTCGTGGGCGCGCTGCTGGGCGCAAGTTATCCCGCGTTGAAGGCGGCGCGTAAGGATCCCATCGACGCGCTTGCGTATGAGTAGGCAAGCCCTCGCCGTGGAGCCCTCGCTGGCGGTCAGACCGGGCGTGGAGCGTGCCTATCTCCCGATCGCGGCCGTGCTGTTCCTTTGGCTGTTGACGTGGATCGTCCTGTCGTGGCCTTACACCCTCGACGACGCGCTGATTCACCTCCGTTACGCTGACCATCTGCTGCACGAGCACAGGATCACGTATGACGGTGTGCATGCCTCGTTTGGCACGTCGAGTCTGCTGTACGTCTCCTTGCTTGCCGCGCTGCGCGTCTTGTCCACATCACCGCTTTTGCCGCGCGTGGTCTCGTCCATCGTGTACGTGGCCTTCTTTGTTCTGCTCGCCTTTGCTCTGTACCGCGACGTGCGAGACGGCGGAACGCAACCTGCGGCAGTGTGGATGATGGCCCTCGCTTTAATAACCTAATAATAAGCGCCCTCAATGTAGCGATGGAAGAACAACATCATA
>CAXTGN010000198.1:0-2697 GCA_964243455.1 uncultured Acidobacteriaceae bacterium | reverse complement strand
GGCATGGAGACAGGGCTGGTGTTTCTTGACGTGCTGGTCGGGGTTCTGCTGGTGCGTGCCATGACACGATCCGTACGATTGCAGGCTCCGTTGCTGTCTGCCGCTTTCCTCTACGGTCTGCTGACCGTCCTGCTTCGGGTGGAACTGCTGCTGCTGGTGGCCTGCGTTTCGTCAATGGTGGGGTTGGAATTCTTCATCGGCAGAGTGCGGCGGTTTGGGGTCGAGCATCCTATTCGAGGGCTCTGGGTTGCATCGTTGCCCGCTCTGGGAGGGTTAGCGGCCGCCGGTCTGATCGTGCTCACCATGCATGCATTGCTGCCGGATACGGCGCTGGCCAAGGCCTTCGGTGCGGGGGCCTGGCAAGACACCTTTGCGATGACCGCGGTCACCGTGGCGAGCAGCTTCTCTTTCGGTGTAGGCCTTCTCTTGCTCTGGATTTGTAGCATTGCCGCTCTCGTGGCCTGGGATCGCCCCCGGTGGGCCGATCTGCCGGGCAATCTCCTGTTCCCGCTCGTGCTGCTGGCCTCGGCGACGCGTGGGCAGCAGATTCAGGGGATTCGTTACTTCGGCTGGACCTTGTTTTTTCCTTTGCTCTGGAATCTGTTGCGCGTCGCCGGGGGCGATCAGCGCCCGGCTCCGGGCTTTGCACGTGGCCTCGGGGCGCTGTTGCTGCTGTTCTTCGTGGCCCTGCTGCCGGCCTTTGTCTGGGAGGCGAAGACCTTTCATCGACTGTTTCTCGATCGCGGCGCTGCCTTGAACCAGTTCCGTGCGCAGGGCCAGCTTGGCAGCCTGCGGGGGCAGCTGGGAGTTGCCGAAGACGTTGGCTTCGTCGGGTACTTCACGCAGGGCGACATTTGCGATCCCTACGGGCTGGTCAACGGCCGGGCTGCGGCGAAGCTCAAGTACGCGCAACGCTTCGACCAATGCATGGCCATGCATCCTGTCTTCGCCTTCGGCAGCCGGGAGTTTCTGCAAAAGGTCACCTTTCAGCGCAGCCTGGCGGGATGGTCGGTGTGTGGAGCGTATCCGTTCGACAACGTCCGTTCGCCCGATGTGCATTACCTGGCGGTAGCTCCGGAGCAAGCCAGGCTCGCTTGCCCGACCTCCGCGACCCCCATCGCCCAGGTTTTGCCTGGGTTGCTGTAGCGCTTCGGGGCTTCAGCGCAGTGCGGCTCCGGGATGTTGAAGTTTCCAGGCGGAGGCGGATCACCGATTGCATTTGACGCCGGCATCCATGAATCGGCACGGCCACACCGCCGCCCATTGGCTGCGGTGGCTTCTGCTGTCGACGGCCGCGCTCTTCTTTGCACTGCACTTCCTCCATCTCAGCGCCGATTTCCCCAACAATTCACCCTGGATGGACTGGTCAAAATACACCGACGAAGGCTGGTACACCGATGCAGCAAGTCGGCACTTTCTGTTCGGCCACTGGTACTTGCCCGGAGACTTCAACCCAGCCGTCGCTCTACCCGTGTGGCCTCTTTTAGAGGCGACCCTCTTTCGGTTTACGGGCGTGAGCCTGGTCGCGGCACGAGCGCTGTCTGTCTGCACGTTTGCCGTGATGCTGCTCGCCGTGTATTGCCTCATGCAACGGTTCCGCCGCATTGATGAGCTTTCCGGCGAGGTATCGCTGGCGGCCCCACTAGCGATTTTCTTCTTCTGCGTCAGCCCGTTTTTCTTTGCCTTCGAGCGCATGGCCATTCTTGAGCCACCGCTGGCTGCGCTGACCGTGGTTGCCTTGCTGGCAGCCTCCTACCTGAGGCCCTGGGGAGAACGCGGGCCCGGCGGGCAGGAGCTTGCGGCGGTGCTCTGGCCGCAGCTGGCACTGGGCTTCCTGCTGCCCGCCATGGTGCTAACCAAGACAACCGCCGTCGCCCTGTTTCCTGCGATAGCTTCCATGCTGTGGCACCGCGCCGGTTACCGGATCAAAGCGGCGCTGCAAATGGCCTGGCTACCGGTCGCACTCGGTGGCCTGATCTGGGCGGGATACCTGTTGTTGCTCGTTCGCCCTCATTTCTGGGAGGACTACCAGTACCTCTTTTCCGCAAACGCCTACACCGGCTTCCAACTGCAGCCTCTGGCCACGGTGCTGTTCAACACCTTTGCCGACGGCCAATGGATGGGCGGTGTACTGTATCCGGCCTTCTTCGTTGCCATCGTTCTCGCGCTTTTTGGACGGCCCCAGTTCTTCCGCCATCCTCTGGTACCCGCATTGCTGCTCTGGACCGGCGGCTATTTCCTGTTTCTCGCATATCACAACAACTTGCAACCGCGGTATTACCTCCTTCCCGCGGTGCCCATCACGGTGGTCGTAGCACTCGCCCTGGACGACTTCCGACACGGGTGGAAACGTTCTCCCCGGCCGGCTCCGCGCTTTCTGAACAGCGGGATCTTGTCCGCCGTCATCCTGGCCATCGCGATCCCTGACGCCTTGCTGCAACTCAGCTTTGTTCTGCACCCCGAGTACACCTACACCGCAGCCGCGCAGGCAATCGCCCGTCTGATTCGCGCCGACCCGAAACAATCCGATCTCCTTCTCTCCGTTTCCGGCTCCGATCTCACCCTCATGACCGGACTACCGTCCATCGATGACGACTTCGGCACGCAGGATCTCGACGAACGGGTACGGCAATACAGGCCCGGCTGGTACGTCGCCTGGAACGACATCGACGACGACAAAATGGATGCCCTGGCACC
>CAXTGN010000197.1:0-8563 GCA_964243455.1 uncultured Acidobacteriaceae bacterium | reverse complement strand
GACTAGGTCATCGTAAAAAGGAGGGGCATCGCTATGCATGATCGAGCAAGGGGCCGACCTCGGCGCCGTCGTCGACGTCCTTCGTGGTCAGCGCCACGGCGACGATCTGGCCGGTGTCGGCGTCCAAGCCGATGTGCAGCTTCCTCCAGGACCGGCGCGTTCTGGTGCCATGCTTCTCGACCAGCCACTCGCCGGCGCCGCAGAGCTTCAGGCCGGTGCTGTCGACCAGCAGGTGCAGGGGCTCGCCATCACGACGCGGCTGCGGGCGTGGCACCTCCAGCGTCTCAGCCCGGCGGCATAGGGTTGTTTGGTCCGGCACGGCCAAATCAAGCCCGAGTAAGCCGATGACGGAGCCGATCAGGCCTTCAGTCTGGCGCAGGGCAAGGCGGAACACAGACCGAAGCGTGAGTGCGGTCTGGATGGCCAGGGGGGAATACCAACGCTGCCCGCCTTGGGTTGTGCGCGGCTCCGCCCGCCACGCCTTGATGGCCTCATCCGTGAACCAGACCGTCAGGCTGCCGCGCTCGCGCAAGCTGGCGTCATATGCACGCCAGTTCGTGACCTTGTGTTTCTGCTTGGGAATGTGATGGCGGCGGTCTTGGTCCAGCTTGAAAGGCAAGGAAGGTATCCACGGATCAGAGAAGGGATGACCGTCCTACGCCGCGCCAGTCCAGGACGCCACTGGACGGGTCCATGCAACAACGCCAGGCGCGCGAGCACTTCGAGGCGCTGCAGGATGCGCGCAAGCACCAGAGAACCGAGGCGTTCCGGGCTAGCTACACCGCTCGCGCCCGGATCGAGGGCACGCACGCGCAGCCTATCAGCCGCTGCGGCCTGCGCCGGTGCCGCTACATCGGTCTCGCCAAGACACGCTTGCAGCACGTCCTCACCGCCGTTGCGGTCAACCTAGTCAGGGTTGCGGAATGGTGCGTCGGCACTCCTGTTGCAAAAACACGCTGCTCGCGCTTCGCCGCCCCTCAAGCGACGGCTTGACCCGCCGCTGACTTCGCCACCAGCATCAACGGTCCTACTGCTCGACATGACGTATCAGCTCCTTCGGGAGTTCAGGCAGGCCTTCACCCGCCTCGATACGTCGCCCTTCTCAAACCGTCGTCACCCAGATCCGGGCATAGCTCGCCGATCTCGGCGCCGCGGTCGTCATCGTCAACCACCTCAGGGTCGTGGACACCAGCAACGAGTCTTGGACTGGACCGGCGCCTCCAGCAGGACCGGCATGTAGGGGGGATCCCAATCCTATGACGCGGGAAGCGAGCGAGCCCGTTGTCCTTCCGCACTCCCTTGCACTTGCGACACGATGCTCCGCCACTCTACTGTCGAACAGGGGGCACCTGACTCAGGCAGGCTGCGGACAGACATGGGACCCCGAGGGGAGCACGTCATGCCATCCATCACTGAAGCAGCCCAGGCGTTCTTTGCTGCGTGCGAGACCGGCCAGGGATGGAAGGCCTGCAGCGCCTATTGCACGCCCGACGCGACATTCAGTGCGCAGGCGGAGCCGCTGTCGGAGCTGAGCACACTTCAGCAATACACCGACTGGATGCAGGGTCTCCTGACTGTCCTGACGGATGGCACCTATGAAGTGAAGTCCTTCGCCACGGACGTCGAACGCAACAACGTCAGCGCCTACGGGGTCTTTACCGGGACCCATCTGGCCGGCGGGCCATGTGCGCCGACAGGCAAGACCACGAGGACGGACTACGTTTACGTGATGCAGTTTGAGGGCGGGAGGATTGTCCACATGACGAAGATCTGGCACTCCGGCCTGGCGCTGAAGGAACTCGGCTGGGTCTGAATCCAGCGGCTGACCTGACTGGATGGGTAGTCGGGCGCGGGTCTCCACCCGCCCGGCTGCCTTGCTCCCGGTCCATGTGTCCAAATCTGGCCCACGCGCCCGGACCGATGAGGCACCGGGGAGGACCAATGCACAACCCGGCGCGTTGGCGGCGCGCGGCTCTTGCGAAATCGTTATGACGGTCCTTGCGACCTTCGGTGCGCTTGCCGCGCCGGTCGCTGCTCATGCCCAGGGCGGCGTTGTTGAATGGATCACCAACTGAACCTGGAGGGTCTATTAAGCGATTTCAGCAAGATAACTTCGATATAGGCGAGGCCCAGTAGATGAGAGCTCGCAACAACTCGGAAAGACTGACTAATTCGAAACGATCTGCGCCATTTTGCACCCAAGACGTGCTTCTCGCGTAGGTTGCAGCATAGATAATGCTGTGAACCATTCATGCAACAATGCCAATCAAGCCCGCACAAGCAGCGCGGCCAGAGCATAGCACGCGGCGCCCACGGCGGCGGCCGCCGGCAGCGTGACCACCCAGGCCACCACGATGCCGCGCGCCACGCCCCAGCGCACGGCCGAGAAGCGCCGCGCCGCGCCGACGCCCACGATGGACCCGGCGATGGTGTGCGTCGTCGACACCGGCACGCCCAGCCAGGTCGCCCCGAATAGCGCCACGGCGCCGCCGGTCTCGGCGCAAAAGCCCTGCATCGGCGTCAGATGCGTGATGCGCGACCCCATCGTGCGGACAATGCGCCAGCCGCCCGCCATCGTGCCTAGCGCCATCGCCGACTGGCAGCTCAGCACTACCCAGAACGGCACATGGAACCCACCCTGCAGCCGTCCCTGCGACAGCAGCAGCACCGCGATGATGCCCATGGTCTTCTGCGCGTCGTTGCCGCCGTGCCCCAGGCTGAGCAGCGACGACGACACGAGCTGCAGCACCCGGAACCGCCCATCCACGGCGAATGGCGTGGACCGCACCGACAGCCACGACACCCCGAGCACCAGCAGCACCGCCAGCACAAAGCCGACCAGCGGCGACAGCACGATGGCCGAGCCAATGGTGCCCAGCCCGCCCCACAGCACCGCCGCCGGCCCGGCCTTGGCCATCCCTGCGCCGACCAGCCCGCCGACCAGGGCGTGGCTGCTGCTGCTGGGCAGGCCCAGCCACCAGGTCAGCACGTTCCAGAAGATCGCGCCGGCCAGCGCCCCGAACACCACCAGGGGATCGACGATGCCTGCGCCCACGACGCCGTTGCCCATCGTGTTCGCCACGTGCAGGCCGAACACGCCAAAGGCGATGAAGTTGAAGAACGCCGCCAATACCACCGCCGGCAAGGGCTTCAGCACGCGGGTGGACACGACGGTGGCGATGGAGTTAGCGCTGTCGTGCAGCCCGTTCAGGAAGTCAAACAGCAGCGCCGTGGCGATCAGGGCAACCAACGCCGGGGCGCCGACCTGCATGGCCTCCATGCGGGGTCAGACCTGCTCGACGACGATGCCGTCGATCACGTCCATCACGTCCTCGCAGCGGTCCACCACGGCCTCAATCAGGTCATATACCCGCTCGACCGTCAGCTTGTGGCCGGGCGAGGTGTCGCCGGCGAACAGGACGCGCAGGCCGCGGTCCAGCAGGTCGTCGGCTTCGCCCTCGATGGTGCGCACCGCGACCGAGATGGCACCCAACTGCGCGGCCCCGCGGTCGATGCCGCCCAGCAGCGGCATGGCGTCGCGTATCTGGCAGGTGGCGCGCACGGCGCAGTCGGCCATGCCCTGCATCTCCGGCGTGAAGGCCACGCCGTAGCGCAGCACCCGGCGGCCGGTGTCCTTCATCAGGTCTATGGTGTCGTCCAGCGCCGTGATCAGGTCCAGCACCTGCGAGCGGTCGAACGGCGTGACGAAGCTGCGGTGGATCGCCAGCACGGTATCGCGGGTGATGGTGTCCGCCTCCTCCTCCAGCCGGCTGATCTCGGCGACGTGCGCCGCCGACCCGCCGTCGCCCGACATCAGCGCGCGGAACGCCTCTGCCGCTGGCACGATCAGCCGGGAGTGGGCACTGAACCGCTCGATGAAGCGCTCGTCCCGGGGCATGAGCTTGCGGAAGGCGTGAAGGAGCATGGGCATTCTGATCCAGACGGGCGGCAGGCACGGACGCAGTGGGGCTCATACGCGCGGGGCTTGTCCACCGTTCCGCAGTCGGTGCTGGCGCGGCGGCTTTGGTGGTCGGGCCAAGCCTCACGGCCGTCTCTGGCCCTTTGCCCCTATTTCGAAAATCGAGGTGCATCCTGTGCTCACCAACGGCTGCAAGGGTTGCCAAACCGGCTCTGGCGGGATGAGGTGGCCGATGATGGCCAAGGCACCAAGCAAGACGCCCAAGAAACCGAAGCAGCAAGCCCGGCCGACGGACGCCGTGGCGGTCCCAGCCCCTAACAGCACGGGAGATTGTTTGACTCGGCTCGCCGCGGCGGTGCAGGCCGTGCGCGCCGGCGAGCACCCCAGCCCACGCACGGCGAAGCTGATAGCGGGCGGCATTCCCAAGATGGCGCAGAAACTGGTGGAGGAGGCCGCTGAGACGGCCATCGACGCGGTGCGCGGGGAGCGGGCGGGCTTTGTCAACGAGAGCGCAGACCTGCTGTACAACCTCGTCGTGCTATGGTGCGCGCTCGGCGTGGAGGCGGACGAGGTTTGGGCCGAGATGGACCGGCGCGAAGCCCTGCTGGGCATGGCGGAGAAGCTGCCCAAGATGGACGACGGCACGGGGTAGGACCGCTGCGCCACCACCATGTGGCCTCTGCTCAAGCTTCGGAAGACTAATCCTTCAACTGATCTACCTGTTCGTCCTGAGTGTCGGCCTCACCGCTGGCGCGCTCAGCGGCATCAACGGCACCGGCCCGTCCGGTCATGCTGCTGCCGGTCCTGGTCTTCCAACTCGGCCCCAAGCAGGCTGTGCTGGTCATGCCCATCGCCGCCCTGATGGCGAACGTCGGCAAGGTAATAGCGTGGTGGCGCGAGGTAGACTGGCGCGCCTTCGCCACCTACTCGGTCACTGGCGTGCCCGCCGCGGCGCTCGGGGCACGGATCTTGCTGTTCCCGCACGGGGTCGATGCCGCCCAGTAGCTCGGGGCACTCCCAGCACCTGTGGCCTTGCAGGGCCTGATCGTCGGGTCATCGGTGACGGCCGGCTCGTTCGCCGGCAAGCTCGTCGTCCAGTGGATGAGCATCCATGTCTTCCTGCACCTGCTTGACGGGCTGCTGTTCTGTTCCGGCCTCTTCCTCCTTGGCAGCGTTTGGCTGAATGGTCGAAGCCTCTCCGGCATCACTTCACAGGGGCGAACGCCGCCGCATTCCTCGCCGCCGCGGACAGGTCGAGGCGGGAATAGACGCCGAAGGACGACCCGTTGTCCAGGAAGCCGCCGCCCGGCCCCTCGGTCGAGGTCAGGATGTCGTCGGCCTGCGCCAGCGTCAGATAGGGAAAGGCGGCCGTCAGTAAGGCGCCGGCCTCCGGGGCGGCCTTGCCCACGTCCTCCAACCGGCCGGCAGTTTCCGGATAGACCACCGGCAGGCCATAGGTCTGGGTAACTTCGATGAGGGCCTGGTTGGCCGCCGGGTTGCCGAACCGCCCGGAGTCGTCGGCGGCGCAGGCGGCCACCGTGCCGCCGCAGCCTGCCTGCAGGGCGGCGGTCAGGTCAGCCCGGGCGGACGCCAGGGCCGCGCGGTAGTCGGTGATGACCGCCGCCCGGCGCCGGGGCTGGCCCACGTAGGCTGGGTCGTTGGCAAGCAGGTGCGCGACGTCGTGCAGGGCCAAGGCCCGCCCGGCGATCACGTCCATCGCGTAATGCGCGCCGAGGATGACGCGGTCGTTGCCGTACTCGGCCGCGCGCGTGACCTCCTGCTGGTAGCGCTCCGGCACAAGCAGGGCGAGCAGCACGGCCTCCATGGTGCCGTAGGTGGCGTGGCCGCTGGGGAACGAGGGGCTGTCGGTCAGGTCCTGCGCGGGTCCGCGGAGGTAGGCGGCGTTGCTGGACGGCGCGCCGAAGTAGTCGGCACCAGTGATCGGCGCCAGGCTCGACTCGGTCTGGAACGGCCGGGAGTTGCCGTAGGCGTCGGCGCCAGCACTGCCCGCCACGACGCCATACGCCCGGCCGAAGACGTCGGTGACGCCGCCCGCGGCAGTAAGGATAGCCGCGGCCGCCGGCGAGACGGGCGTCTTGCCGTCAGTGGTCCCATTGGCGAAGAAGTATTTCCCGAAGTTGGAGTCCGAGGCCGTGGTCTCGTTGGTGTAGGCAAACAGGTTCGCGACTGCGGGGGAGACGTTCGTAAAGGACCCGGCATCCTCATAATGCGCCAGGGTCTGATAGGCGGACCCGAGCCTTGTCCCCAGGCCGTCGGCAAGCTCCGTGGCATCCCCGCTGGTGATGAACGCATCCCGGAGCGCCTGCTGCTGCTGGGTGGGGAATGGCAGCAAGGTCGGCTGCTTGAGGATGCCGGCCTGGATCGCCCCCGTGACGGCCAGGTTCACCGCCAGGGCCGCCCGACCCGCCGCTGTGTTGGGCAGCACGCTGACCGGCGCCAACCCCTGTAAGGCGGCCATGTTCGACAGAGACTGCGCCTGGACACCGGGCGGCGCCAGCGTGCACACAAGCGCGACGCCCAGCGCCAACAGGCCCCTTATACCACCGGCAAAACGGTCGATCTGCAGAACTGTCACCCAAAACCCCCGGCGGCGCAGCACGCAGCCGCCCACCATGATGCTTGCATTACAGCCGTCGCTTGCGCCGCCCATACAGGTCAGCAAGGATGTTAGGCTCGGCACTTCAAGCTCCGGAGCCTCGGTGAGCAGCCGTGCGGCGCGTCCGTTCCGACGCACCCAGGCCGTCGCCCATCCAAGCTGCTTCATCGGTGCGATCATCCGGCCGGTGAACTGCGCTGGTTCACCGACAAGGCGGCCATGGGGCAGTGACCAACGATTCAAACGCCGCAGTAGATTGATAGACCCTAAAGCGCAGTACGGCCTGCCTCACGTTGAGCTCGGCATCTGGCCAGCTAGCAGCGCCAGCATCGATCTGAGAGATGAACCATGCTTAGACACTCACTCAAAGTAACGATCGCGGCCATGTTGAGTGTTCAGTTGGTCCAAACGCCGGCTTGGGCCTGCTCGCCACAAGAGTTGGCGGTCCAGGTTAACACCGTGACCGATCTGATGATCGCTCAGGCAAGCGGGCAGGCCACCAAGCATAGCGATTTCATGAAACGCATGCACGCGATGATGGTGCAGACAGCCAGCGACTCCAACATCTTTTACGACGCCCTCTGCGCAAGCTATGGCCAGCTAATAATACAGCTGAAAAGCCTGTCGCACCGTCCATAAAACGCTTGGACGATTTTTATCGAACGTCCGAGACCGACGAGCTTGGCGATGCAGAAAAGTGTAAGATGCAAACGTAACTATGAAACAGGTGACGATCATGGCTGACGACAAGATGACGGCGCAAATGGGCGGCAAGAGTGGTTTTATTGCTGCTCTCGACCAGAGCGGCGGCTCTACGCCGGAGACGCTGCGCTTGTATGGCATCCAGGACAGCGCCTTCAGCGGCGAAGTCGAAATGTATAGGCTGATCCACGAGATGCGTTTGCGCATCACGTCCGCCGCCGCCTTCACCGGCGAAGGTGATCGGAACCATCCTATTCGAGCGCACGATGGATGGCGAGGTCAAGGGCCGTCCGGTGCCAGCCTTTCTATGGGAGACGCGCGGCGTCGTGCCGTTCGTCAAAATTGATAAGGGGCTGGAGACCGAGAAGGATAGCGTCAGCATGATGAAGCCGATCGCGGGGTTGGACTCGCTCTTGGAACGTGCGGCGGCATTAGGCGTGTATGGCACAAAGGAACGCTCCGTAATCAATCTCGCCTCCCAAACCGGCATCGCCGCAATCGTGAGACAGCAGTTCGAAATTGCGGCGCAGGTTTACGGGCATGGGCTCATGCCGATCATTGAGCCAGAGGCCCTGATCAAGAGTCCGGACAAGAAGGGCGCCGAAGCGATTTTGCTTGCGGAGCTGACCAGGCACCTCGACGGGCTGCCGGCGGGGCAGAGGGTGATGCTGAAGCTGACCATTCCGGACGTAAATGACCTCTACCGGCCGCTCACCACCCATAAGGGCGTAATGCGGGTAGTGGCGCTGTCCGGTGGCTACAGGCGAGATGAGGCCTGCAAGCGGCTTGCGAAGAACCATGGCATGATCGCGAGCTTCTCGCGTGCTCTGTCTGAAGGTCTGCAGCACGGCATGAGTGACGCGGAGTTCAATACGGCGCTCGCATATTCGATCGGCGCTATCTACCAGGCCTCCACCGCCAAAGCACTAACGACCGACATAACCCGGTATTAGCCGACGCACGCCTTGGGTAGGTGTCAGATGCACAGGTAGCCGCGGCTGAGCGAACGCTAGATCTGCTATCGTCAGCAGCTGACCGGCTGTGACGGCAACAGCATGATCACGTCGGTAGCGGGTCGAGCCGGGTAGACATCACCCGCATTGCGCCATCGATAGACATGCCTTGACCAGCTTGTGTCAATGGACGTAGGGCGCTAGCAGGCTGCTGAAGTATGCCGGTTGGCGGGTCGGCGAGCGGTCCCATAGTTAGGGCGGGCGGCGCCGGGAGCGCCCGGAGTTCTGTCAGGCTTGGCTATCAGAGTCATTCCTTCGCCTCAACCGGCGGGAATACCTCCTGGGCGGCCAGGGCCGGTCGCGTCCGGCCCT
>CAXTGN010000196.1:8308-8588 GCA_964243455.1 uncultured Acidobacteriaceae bacterium | reverse complement strand
ACGGCTGGTCTGAACAAGACGATCCGGTCGACGGTCGATCATGAGGCCGTAGGCAAGCTCGCTAAGCTGAACGGCGATCAGGGTCGGCTGGGCGGCCTGCTTAAGCTGTGGCTGACCGATCAGCCGGGCCGTGGAGTGCCGGCACGAGAGGTCCGCGATCTGCTGGACCGTATTGACGAGCTGCAACGCAAACTGGCGGAATTGGCGGGTCGGATGTGATCCCAGCCTCTTGCAAAAAGAACCCATCAAGATGATGACTTGGCTGGATTGGTTCGTACGC
>CAXTGN010000196.1:7751-8298 GCA_964243455.1 uncultured Acidobacteriaceae bacterium | reverse complement strand
GTGTTGCGCGATGAATTTCAGCCCAAGCTCGCCGAAGAGGCGCGCCTAGGGGTCCATGACCCTATTGCTGCTCTCGCCCACTTGACCTTCGAGATTATGGCTACCAGGGAGGCTGACCCTATCGCTTTCGCAAAGGCCGAAGGCGGTATCAAACAGGCCGAAGAGCTCATGATGCGTTCCGCTTGTATGGCTCCTTTCCTCTGGGGATTCGCTGTACCGGAAGTCCGCAAGGCGTTCTCGACAATGCGGCCGGGGGTCGGTCTCGTGCTCTGCCGAGAGACGGCATTGCTGCTGTCGGACGCAGAGCCCCCGCAGTATGAGTGGCGCCGCCTGATGTTTGGAGATGGGCCCGGGGAGGATGCCCTAGGAGGAATCTACGTCGATGTCCCGCATGGAACATTGAGAATTGGTTCAACCCTGCAGATCCGGGCGCTCTGCGCCATCCCGATGCTAGGTCATGACGACGAAGGCAATGTGTTCTGGGACGGCAAGGTCCTCATCCATGTTCTTGTTACCAAGGCCGGATCGGAACAGGAATGCGGGTCAA
>CAXTGN010000196.1:0-7741 GCA_964243455.1 uncultured Acidobacteriaceae bacterium | reverse complement strand
TTACCTTGGCGGCGGTAGACGAGGCCACGCCATTGGGCGGCCTGAACGCCGAGGAAGCTACCGACGAAACGGTGTGGTTAACGCTCTACAAGCATGTGGTCGAACATGCCGTACGCTTCTTCCGAGTTGTTCTAGCATACCATCGCTACGGGCCGCAGGAGGCACGCGAGGTCATCGGTCGGACTGCCGTCGCAGACGCTATGCGTAACCACCTACGGCCAGCCAAGAATCAGAGCCTATTCGCGATGACCCGGTTGAAACCTGCAAAGGATCTTCTTGGTCGCACGGCTCCGGTCGCCCAAGGAAGTTGGTCATTGACCACGCGGCAAGGCGTTTCTGGCCACTTCAAGCTGCAGCCCTATGGTGTCGGCGCCCAACTGCGCCGCTTGATTTGGATAGGCTCGTACATGCGCGGGCCGGAAGACGCTCCGATCAAGCCTAGGGCGGTCAGGTTCTAAGGAACGGGACGTGATTGCCAAGCGGATCGTCTCACCGAAGGGCGGTGCCGGGTATCAGCGCCTCGGCGCCTACGTGCTCAACGTCAGGGAGGAACAGCGAGGCAGCGACCCGGCAAGCTGGAGCCGGCTCAATGCCTACATTCTGGATGCGGAGCACAAAGGCGAGAAGGTCGCCTGGGCGAGGGTGACGAATTGTGCCTCCGACGATCCAGGTTGGGCGGTGAAGGAAATCATCGCCCTCCAAGCCCGCAACACCCGATCCCAGCGCGACAAAAACTACCACCTGGTGGTGAGCTTCCAGGAGGGTGAGCGGCTGGCCCGCGAGCAACTGGAGGACATCGAGGACCAGCTTGCGGAGGCGATCGGACTTGGCGAGCACCAGCGGGTCTCGGCGGTCCACCAGAACACCGACAACTGGCACCTGCACGTCGCGATCAACACCGTGCACCCGCAGACGCTACGCAACGTCGCACCCTTCCAGGATCACTTTCGGCTTCAGGAGGCGTGCGCCGACCTGGAGCTCAAGCACGGGCTGATCCGGGACAACCACACGGAGAGGCGGACCGGCAGGGACCGGGCCAACAATCGTGCCCAGGATTTCGAGGCCCGACACTGCGGGCAATCCTTCCTGGCATGGGTGCAGGAGGCCGCTGCGACGGCTCTGCTTACCGCACGAGACAGCGGCCAGGGGTGGCAGGGGCTTCATCAGGCTGCGGCGGCGCACGGGCTCGTCCTGAAGCCACGCGGCGCTGGCCTAGTGGTCGGACATGCGCAAGATGCCCGGCTGCACGTGAAGGCCAGCGACGTCGACCGGCAGCTCTCGCTCCAGGCGCTGACGAACAAGCTGGGTCCGTTTGAGCCTCCGAGCCAGGAGGCGGGCGCGCAGCCAGCTTCCAGAGCCTATCGCAAGCCGGAGCAGACGGGCGCTTTGTATGAAGCCTTCAAGCAGGAGCGGGACGCAGCCGATGCGGCTCGCAAGGCAGCAGTCAAGGCGCTGCAGGCCAGGCACATCAGCTACGCCACAGAGTTGACCGCCTTCTATCGGGGCCGGATGAAGCACGAGCGAGAGTCTGGCCTGCGTGGCTTCCTGCGCCGGGAGAGCTTCCAGCATGTCGCTGGGCAGCGCGCGCAGGATCACAGCGAGCGGAGGGAGAGGGAGACTGCGGAGCGGCAGCAGGTCCGGCGAGCGTATCCGGTTCCGAACTGGCAGACGTGGCTGGAGGGCAGGGCCGCCGACGGCGACACGGAAGCCCTGAAGCTGCTGCGTAGCCGTCAGCAGCGTGCCATGCGCCTGGAGACGGATGTTCTCGCCGCCACGGACGCAACCTCCGCCAAGACAATAATCCACGCCCATCTGCACCCGGCCGTACGTCGGAACGGCGCCGTGATCTACCGGGTAAAGGACGGCGGCTTGGTCGCGGACGAGGCGATGCACATCAGGGTGGCTCAGCCGACCGCGGCCGCGAGCTTCCTGGCGCTGACCCTTGCTGCGGAGCGGTTCGGGACAAAACCGCTGGTTGTGCGTGGATCGGAGGCTTTCTGTAACCAGGTTGCAGAACTCGCTGGCTTGCAAGGTATGGAAGTAAGCTTTGCCGATCAGAGTCTTGAAAGACGCAGACAGGAGGCGGTGAAAAAACGAGCGAGTGACCTGGACCGCGCTAAAACTCGTGGCGTCGGCCAAGCTCCGGGGTTACATACTGCAGAGAGTAAAAAGGATCGCGACGGGAGAGAACGTTGAGGTCGAGCGTCCAAGGGCTACCGGCCACCAGCGGCTCCAGCAAGCGAGCCCTCCTCGGAACCTCATTCATAGCCACCGGGGCGCTCACCGTCAGCGCGGCTGCGACTCAGTTCGTTGCCTACCGTGTGCACTATCACCCGGCTCTAGGTCTGCCCTGGCTCGGCCACCTTTACGCCCCGTGGTCCTGGTACGAATGGATGAGGGCGCCTTGGGCCCCGCGCGCCCATGCAACGTTCCAGATGATGGGCGCTGGCATGATGGCATCCCTTGCTGGAGCCATTGGCGCTGGCGTGATGCTGTCCAGCCGAAACCGACGCAGGCCGACCAAGCATGAAGGCATCCACGGCAGCGCCCGCTTCATGGAGAAGGCGGAGATCCAGCGCAGCGGGCTGCTGTCGACTAGGGGACGCCAGAACAACGGGGTCTATGTCGGCGGATGGACCGATAGCCGCGGCCGGCTGCATTACCTGCGCCATGACGGGCCAGAGCACTGCATCGTCATTGCGCCGACCCGAAGCGGCAAGGGCGTCGGCAACATCCTGCCGACCCTGCTGTCCTGGGCTGCAAGCTGCCTGATCTACGATGAAAAGGGCGAGCTCTGGTCGCTGACCTCGGGATGGCGCTCGCAGCACGCCAACAACACCGTGATCCGGTGGGAGCCGAGTGCTCTGTTCGGCAGCGCCGGCTTCAACTTTCTGGAAGAGATCCGGCTCGGCACGCCATACGAGGTCGCCGACGCGCAGAACCTCAGCCAGATGATCTGCGACCCGAACGGGGATGGTATCGAAGGCAAGGATCACTGGGGAAAGACGTCGTTCGATCTGCTGGCAGCCGTCATCCTGCATGTCATGTACAAGGCCCGTGCTACGAAGCGGCCTGCCGGGTTTGCCGATGTCGCGTTTGCGCTGTCCGATCCGGAGGAGACTTCAGATGCTCTCTGGAACGAGATGCTGGCCAACCGGTGGTTCAACGGCAGGAAGCATCTGGTCATCGCCGCTGCCGGTCGTGACCAGCTCGACCGCCCCGAGAAGGAACGGGGGAGCGTGCTCTCCTCTGCCAAGATCTACCTGACGCTGTTCAAGGACCCGATCATCGCCGAGAACACCCGGCACAGCGACTTCCGGCTCATCGACCTGATGAACCACGAGAAGCCGCTATCGCTCTACATCGTTACCCGCGGCGCGGACAAGGAACGGCTTAGGCCGCTCGTGCGGCTGCTGCTGACCATGGCGATGAGGACCCTGATGGGGGTCGAGCTACGTTACGAAGACGGGCAAGCGGTGATGCCGCACAAGCACCGGCTCCTGATGATGCTCGACGAGTTCCCGTCTCTGGGCAAGCTGCAGGTGATCCAGGATGCCCTGCCGAAGTGCGCCGGCTACGGGATCAAGGCATTCCTGGCAGCACAGAACCGGGAGCAGATGTTCAACGCCTACGGTCAATACCAGAGCATCACCGGCAACTGCCACATCCGCATCATCTACGCGCCGAATGAAATCGAGTCCGCCAAGTGGGTTAGCGACGTCGTCGGGACCACCACGATCATCAAGGAGGACGTCACCGAGAGCGGCACCCGCCACGGTGCGATGAAGAACATCAGCCGCACCTATCACGAGGTAGGGCGGCCGTTGATGACACCGGACGAGATCATGCGCCTGCGCAAGCCGCAGAAGGACGCCAAGGGCCGCATCGTCGAGAGCGGGGAAATGGTGACCTTCATCGCGGGCGAAGCGCCGATCAAGGGCACCCAAATCCTCTACTTCATGGACAAAACCTTCCAGAGGCGGTCCAGGATCATCGCCCCGGACAGCGGCTCCACGATCGAGACCGGAGGCAGGCCAACCTTATGATCGGCCGCTTGCCTCTGACTGCGTGGCTCGGCGCTGCCACCATGCTGGCGACCCTTGATGTCACCTATGCCGAGGGCCTGCGGTTGAACACGACCCCGTCCATGCCGGTCGGGCTGTGGCAGGTATCGCCTTCCGTACCCCAGCGACTGCACCGCGGCTCCATCGTGACGGCATGCCTGCCTGAGATGCCCGTCGTGCGGCTGGGCTTCGCGCGTGGCTACATCCACGCCGGCTCGTGCCGTGGCGGCCTGGAGCCGGTGGTAAAGCCCATCGCAGCCCTTGAAGGCGACGTCGTAACCGTCAAGCCGACGGGCATCTTGGTGAACGGGTCGCGGGTTTCCGGCACCGCGCAGCTCGCGCGGGACAGCGGTGGCCGCGCGCTCAGTCCGGTGCGGGCAGGCGTCTACGTCGTCCAGGCGGGTCAGGTCTGGCTGCTGGCGGGGAGGGATCGCCGGTCCTTCGACTCCAGGTATTTCGGTCCGTTGCCGGTCTCGGCAGTTCAGGCAGAAGCCCATCCGTTTTGGGTGATCCAGTGATCGCCGCCGCCCTCTTGGCTTGTGCGATGAATGTGCATCCCGTGACCATCGACGCCGTGGTGCGTGTCGAGTCTGGCGGCGATGCACTGGCCATCCACGTGAATGGGCTGCCGGGACCGCAGCCTCACCCAGTAAACTTCGATGACGCCGTGCGGATCGCCAAGCTCTACATCAGCAGGGGGTTCAGCACCGACCTGGGCCTGACCCAGATCAACAGCCGCAATCTTGGGCCGCTCGGCCTGACCGTGGAGCAGGCATTCGATCCCTGCGCGAACATCAACGGCGGCGCGCGCATCCTGACGGCTGACTACGTCGTCGCCGTGCACTCCTATGGAGAGGGGCAGGCTGCGTTGCAGGCTGCGCTCAGTGCCTACAACACCGGCAGCCAGTCGGCCGGCTTTCTGAACGGCTACGTCGCTCGATACTACGGCCAGAAGGCTGTGCCTGCTCTTGCCCGCGGCATCCAGGAAGCCACGGCCATAGCCGCCAGAGCGAGGCGGCACGCCCCGCCGCCGCCCAATCCGTTCACAGCTGCGACGGAAGTCGCTTTCACGGAGGGACAGAATGTCCAGTTCGCGCAGTGACGGCATGCCGATGGACTATTGGACAATCACAGCCTGTGAACTTCTTGTTGCGAGCGAGGCGACCCGCAAGGCTTCTCTGGATGAAGCCACTCCGCGGGTCCGGGCCTCGCTGGAGTGCGTCATGCGGCAGATTACGCGTGGCGGTGACGGCAGAGCGAGGCAGCTCCTAGACGAGTGGCAGGCGGCAAATGCCCCGGCCATCAACCGATGATCAGGGATGGCAAAATGACCGACCAGAACCACGCCATGATGTCGACCAGCCTGGAGGACATGACCGTGCCGGGCGTCATGGTCGAGGTTGACGCCGACGAGGCGGAATCTATGGGCGCCTTCGTCGAGACCGCGCTCACCGAGAGCGAGGCATGGGACGCCAACATCGACGTAGCGTCTTCCGGCGGCTCGCGAACCGATCTCTCTGGGCTGCCCTCGATCAGGGAGCGCTGATCGTGGCGAACGAATACATCGACCAAGTCGCCGCCGGCATTGTCAAGCAACTGCAGGAGGGCACGGCGCCCTGGCAGAAGCCATGGGAAGCCGGAGAGCGGTTCATGCCCTACAACCCCACCAGCGGAAACGCCTATCGCGGCATGAACGCGGTCTGGCTGATGAGCCAAGCGGAGACCAAGGGCTTTGACGATAACCGCTGGATGACCTTCAAGCAGGCGGCTGGGCAGGACGCTCATGTCCGCAAGGGCGAGAAGGGCACCGTCATCCAGTTCTGGAAGTGGGAAGGGCTGGAGCCGGTCCGGGACAGGAACGGCAAGCCGGTGCTCGACGGGCAGGGTGAGCCGCAGAAGCAGCACGTGCGCTACGAGAAACCCCGCGTCTGGACGGCGGTGGTGTTCAACGCCCAGCAGATCGACGGCCTGCCGGATCCGACCGACCGGCCGGCGCTTCCCGAGTGGGAGCGTCAAGAACGGGCAGAGGCCATCCTCCGCAGCTCCCAGGTCGGCATCCAGCATAAGCCCGGGGACCGGGCCTTTTACCGCCCGGCGACCGACATGATCACCATGCCGGATCGCGGGCAGTTTCCCAGCGCCGACCGTTACTATGCGACGGCGCTGCATAATCTCGCCCAGGCCACCGGACACGAGAGCCGGCTCAACCGCGACCTGTCGCACCCGTTCGGGTCCGAGGGCTACGCCAGAGAGGAACTGAAGGCGGAGATTGCCTCCCTGATGCTGGGGGAACAGCTTGGCATCGGCCACGATCCGGGTCAGCACGTCGCCTACGTGCAGAGCTGGATCAAAGCCCTGCAGAATGACCCGCGCGAGATATTCCGAGCCGCGGCCGATGCCGAGAAGATCGTCAAGCTGGTTCAGTCCTTTGAGATCGAGCGGGATCAGGAACGGGCGCCGACGCTCGTCCAGATGCCAGGGATCATGACACCAGAAGTCAGCGTCCTTCAGCAGACGGCAAAGCTTGGTTTGACCATCGATGGCGCCCTTGCCGAGATGGCTGTTCCATCGGCAGCAGCAGGGGATCTGGACGGGACTGCGCCGGCTGTTGCTCCTACGTTCAAAGAGCACCTGACCAACGCCCTCGAAACCGGCCTGGAAAAGACTGGCCTTCTGACGGCAGCACTCGATCGGGAAGAACCGCTGACCGATCCGCTACGGCTGAGCACATGGGACCGGGTCGTCGAGCGGGTCGAAAGGGCATGGGACGGCTTTACCCATGCGATGGCGATGCACACGCCGGCTGATCAGGCTCCCGACCGGTGGGCGTCCCTGAGCCGCGATCTTGAGCAGGCCGCGCGGCCGACGCTGCGAGACCGCCTGGAAGACCTGGCGGACCGGTTCGGCCGCGCGATCGGCTACATCCATGAGCGCACGGACCTCGATCAGCCGGTGCCCGTCCTGCAGCTCGAACTGGCCGCGCCGGAGCCGACCCAGGAAGCCCTGCCGGCACCGCAGGCCAGCCTTCCGACCTACATCCGAGGGGAGCATCCCGCCGTGAGCCCTGTCGACGATCAGCGGGTCTATCTCGCTGTGCCCTATGCCGAGAAGGACGATGCCAAGCAGGCGGGGGCGAAGTGGGATAAGGCCGAGAAGGCATGGTTCGTGCCGGCCGGCATGGAGCTCGATGCGTTTACTGCTTGGATGCCGGCCAAGGACAGCGTGCACATCGCCGCCGGTCCGGACCCACGTGAAGAGTTTGCCAGCGCCTTGCAAAAAGCCGGCCTGAAGCTGGATGGACCACCGCTGATGGATGGGCAGTTGCATCGCGTATCGGTGGAAGGCGACAAGGGCAAGGACCGCAGCGGCGCCTACAAAGGCTACCTGGACGGCCGCCCGGCCGGGTTCATCCAGAACCATAAGACAGGCGAGAAGTCGAACTGGAAGGCCACCAGCGCCCCTTCGCAGCTATCGATCCAGGACCGGGCGCAGATGGCTGCCGAGGCCGCTCAGAAGCGTCAGGATAGGGCAGGGGACCGCGAGCGCATGTACGAGCGCACCGCCCAGCAAGTGGATGCGATCTGGGCAGCCGCCACGCCGACCGCCGCGCATCCTTACTTGGCGGCCAAGGAGGTCGAGCCGCACGGCCTGCGGCAGGACCGCGCCGGGAACCTCCT
>CAXTGN010000195.1:2183-8601 GCA_964243455.1 uncultured Acidobacteriaceae bacterium | reverse complement strand
CATCCCATCTTTGGGACTTTCAGCGGCAATACAAACTACGCGGGCAGCCATTCGAGCGCGCTAAGCGAGACGGTGCAGCAGACTACAGCCGCTGTTTCGCTGAGTGCGGTTTCTTCGACCACGCTGATGGGCACACCTGCAACTTTCAATGCCGTGGTGAGCAGCGCTACAGGTACACCTACGGGCAGCTTCACGTTCAAGGATGGCGCAAGCACACTGGGAACGTCCCCGGTAAATGCAAATGGCCAGGCAAGCTTTTCTACGACCCGGCTGAGTACCGGCAACCACACCATCACAGCCGTCTACAGCGGCGATACGAACGACCTCTCCGCGATTTCGGCAGGTCTGCAGCAGACGATTCAGTTGGCCCAGCCCTCCGTAATGCTGAGTGCGCCCGCAAGCGCCGGAGAGGCGGGACTATTTGCGCAGTTCACCTCGACGCTGGCTACGGATGGCGTGCAGCCTTCGGGAACTCTTACGCTGCTGGATGGGGCTCAGGTCGTTGCAACTGAACCTGTCTCGGGGGCAGGCACCTTTCGATTCAGCACATCCAGTCTTGCGGTCGGCGCACATGTACTGACGGCCAAATACAGCGGGGATACGAACAATGCTCCTGCGGCCTCGGCCTCGGTGAGCTTCACCGTGCAGCAGGCTGGGACAGCGACCGTGCTGCATGCGAGTGCCAATCCGCTGACGCAGGGCCAAGCGCTGGCGTTGACCGCAACGGTCACCAGCGACAGTCCGAACCTGAGCGGGCATGTCAGTTTCTTTGACGGGTCTACCTTGCTTGCGAGTATGACGTTAGGTGCGGACGGCACCGCCATGTTCACGGTGAGCAATGCTGCCCTGGGCATGCACCCGCTGACTGCGGTGTACTCGGGGGATACGATCCATGCGGGCTCGACTTCGGCTGCATTGCCTGAACTTGTGGTGCAGAGCGCATCGCTTTCGGTCAGCTCCAGTGCCAACCCATCCACGAGCGGCTTGAGCGTGGTTTTTACAGGGCACATGGATGGATCGCCGGTTCCGACGGGCAGCCTTAGTTTCCGGGATGGCGGATCATTGCTTGCGACGGTGCCGCTGGATGCCTCGGGCAACGCGAGCTTTGCCACAAGCACGTTGAGCGTCGGGGTTCATCAGATTGCTGTGACGTACAGCGGCGATACACATTTCTCGTCCACGGTGGCTGGGCTTACGCAGACGGTTGTGAACGCGAGTACATCTACGACGATCAGTGTTGACGCGAACCCCGGAACCTATGGGAGTGCGCTGAGCCTGACAGCCTTGGTCGCCAGCAATGGTGGGGCTGCGACCGGAACGATCAGCTTTGAAGAGGCTGGGAAACGGGTCGGCGCGGCAGCACTGGATGCGAGCGGACGAGCGGTTCTCACGCTTGCGAGTTTGAGCCCTGGTGTGCACAGCGTGACCGCGATGTATGCAGGTGATGGCAAAGCTAACGCTTCGTCTTCAGAACCGCTTACGTTCGCGGTGAAGCAGGTGACCTCCCTTGCGATCAGTTCGAGTGCCAACCCGGCGCAGACGTTAAGCGCTGTCTCGCTGACCGCCGCCGTGACCAACCCGGGCGCCGCGCCTGCAGGTGGGTCGGCGACCTTTACCGAGGGAGCTTTGGCCCTGGGTACGGCGGGCGTGGACGGCACAGGTCACGCGGTGCTGACACTGCCGCAGATGACCGCTGGGCAGCACACGATTCTGGTCAGCTACGCTGGCGATCAGGCGAACTTCCCGAGCCAGGCGCAAGCCTATCACCAAGTTGTGCAGGTTCGACCGACGACGACTTCGGTGACCGGGTCGGCAACCGATCCTACGAACCCGCAGCAGATGACGTTGATTGCCGTGGTACGGGGAGATGGAAGCACGCCGCCTGGCGGCACGGTGAACTTCACAAGTGGAGCGATCACGCTGGGTGCCGCCCCTGTGGATGCCACGGGTGTGGCGACGATCACGGTGATCTTCAATACGCCAACTCAGCAGATTGTCGCCAGCTACGGCGGGGATGCGTCCTACAGTAGCTCGCAGTCCGCAGCGACGCCCATCACGGCAGGGATGCCGGCGCAGTTCACTTTGTCGCTGAGCAGTGCGGAGATCACCCTGGTGTCGCACCAGCGCACCACGATCAGCGTGACGGTCGCTTCGCTGAAGGGGTTCACCGATAACATCGGGCTTGGGTGCCTTGGCTTGCCGTATGCCGCGACGTGTACCTTCAGCAGCTCGCAGATCAAGCTGAATGCGGATGGAACGGCGACGGCGTCGTTAATCCTGGATACAGGCGATCCGTTGGGCGCCGGGACGAATACGGTCGCGGCGACCTCCAACAGCCACCTGCTGCTTTGCTGCTCCCCCGCAGCTCTGCTTCTGTGTCTTGTGCAGCGGCGCTGGAGGCGTAAGCGGATACCTATGCTGCTCGCGGTGATGTTTACTCTGGCCATGGCGGCCGGCGGCGTCACGGGCTGCGGTGGTTTGCAGATGAGTGGAACGCCGCCGGGGACCTACAGCTTCAAGATCATCGGAACGGGTCAAGGCTCGAACACGACAGAGACGCAGAACGTGAACCTGGTGGTGACGCAATGAAGGCGCTGCTTGGGTGGATCGTTGCAGGTGCTCTGTTGGGGATGAAGCCGTGCCTGGCCAAGGGGCAGGCGCTCGCCACGGCTACAGGTCCTGGAAGTTATATCGCGGCCGGTGGTGGGGTGTCGGGCTTCCAAACTGACTATGGGCACAACCGAATCGCAGGCGGCTTTGCTTACGTGGATGCCAACCCGTCATGGCGCTTCGGCTTTGAAGGTGAGGCGCGCTTTCTTCGTTGGCATGCTGAGGAGCAAGTGACCGAATCGAACTATCTAGGGGGTGTTCGAGCCGTACTCTGGCCCAGACCGCGGCGCTGGGCTCCCTATGCGAAGTTTCTCGCAGGGGCGGGCAGGATCACGTTGCCCTACGGCTACGCGCATGGCGGCTTTTTGGCATATGCCCCCGGGGCTGGCCTGGATGTCGCCGTGTCTGATCGCGTCAGCGTCCGGGCCGTGGATCTGGAGTACCAGCATTGGCCTCAGTTCACCTATGGGGTGCTTCACCCGTATGGGCTGAGTGCCGGCATCAGTGTGCGGCTGAACGGAGTGGCACGGTATCCGAAGGGCCGTCGTGCGCGTCGATGAGACGCTATGCGGTACAAACGGCGTCCTCCTGGATGAAGTCATCTACCGAGATCTTCAAAGCGCTACCGAGACGGCGATAGGCTTCGTGCCACTCCCGTGTCCAGCGCTGGCTGCCTGCCTGCTGCAAAAGATCGTTCCAGATGTTCTGGGCCTGCCAGAGATTGGACGTTCCTGGCAGCGCACGGAGGCTTTCCGCGATCGCCAGGGTCTCTGACATGACGCTCATTTTCCCCTTTTGCGCTGCGGCTTCGAGAGCGACCATCGAGCGCTTCATGCGGCCGTCCGCGGCATAGCTCAACATGGGGAGGTCCAGCTTGACGTTGTCCATTTCAGCGCGCTGTAGCAGGCGTGCGACTTCGGGCGCGTCATAGGTCTCGCTTTCGAGCGCTCGCCGTAGACATGCATTCAGGGCGAACTCAGCGGTAAGAGCCAACGCTGGTGGAGCGGGAACGTTGTTCTCGCCGAGGTAATGAAGAAGGGTGGCGTGCTCTTCGTAGATTCGTGTAAGCGACTCCTCGACTTCGGCGAGGGTTTGATTCAGCAGGCTCTTGAGGATGCGGTGCTGTTCATCAGCAAAAAGCGAAGCGAGCGAGTAGGTGTTGGAGTTGAAAAAGCTGTCGATGAGCCGAACGAGTTCAGGGAGGTCGGCGCGTTGGATGGCCTTGCGAGCTTTGGTGGTGAATTGCGTCCAGGCCACGGCCTCGGGAGCAACGAAGCGCTTTACGGCAGCGGAAAGGTTCTGATCCCCCATGTGCAGGACGGCAAAACAGATCTCTTCGACTTCGCCGGTGATCTGAGAGCGCAGACTGGCGCGACCGAGGCCAACGCGACCAGGACCGCTGGTGAGGACGTCGTACTCCCCGCGCTGCACATCGAAGCAGAAGATCCGGCTTGCGTCCGGCAAGGGCTGAAACATGGATGCGATCGCATAGTGGGCGCCTACGTGCTCCAGGTCGAGGCGGGCCCCGGTCACCCACTTGCGGTAGACCTCGGCGCCGTCGGCAATGTCAGGTACGTTGCTCTTTGCCCTGCGGAGCACATCGAGGAAATCTGCTTCGAGCGCGAGGCCGTCATCGCCGAACAGCTTTGCCGCGAGCTGGAGCACGCGGCCGGCGTAGGCGATGATCTGCACGGTTTCGATCCCGGAGATCTCGTCAAAGAACCAGCCACAGCTGGTGTACATCAGCTGAGTGTGGCGTTCCATCTCGAGCAGTTCCAGAACACCCACGCGCTCCCCGGGTGTAAGAGGATGGGTTGCGTGCTCGGCCAAGAAGCGATCGACGTTGCGCTTGCTGCGGTCCAGGATGACGCTGATGTACGCATCGCGAGCCGCCCAGAGATCCCGCAGGAGCGGTGCGGCGAACTGTTCGGCCAGGGGCGCCGTGCGATCGCGCAAGAGATCCAGCGCTTCACGCAGCGGACCGCGCCATGCCTGGTTCCATCCAGGCTTGCCGCCGTTGCAGCCGCAGTCGGATCGCCACCGCTCCACGCCATGAAAGCAGCTCCAGGACGAGTTTTCGACGACTTCGGCTTGCCAGGTAGGCGGAAAGTTCGCGAGAAACTCCCCGTAGTTGGTCAGGCGGGCGAGCTCGTTGTCTTCGATCCACTGCATGGCATAACTGAGGGCCATCTCTCCATGCCGGTGGTGGTGGCCGTAGCTTTCGCCGTCGGTTGCCACATGAGCTAGTTGCGCCCGTGCCGGATACGTTTCAGCCGCGTCCGGACGCAGGCTGGTTAGAAGGCGTTTGCCAAACTCCTCACCCGAATTCAAGAGCCTTTCAAAGGCGATGGCCCGCGAGGTCGGACCGTCGTAGAAGAAGACGCTGATGGAACGTCCACCGTCCAGCTGAACCAGGTATGGCTGCGTGGGATCGACCGAGGCGTTGGACGTGTCTCTCCAAAGGGCGGCTGAATCGGAGGGAAACGTGCTTCCATGCTGAGCGGCTGCGCCTCCATCGGTATTCAGCTTCACGAGAGGGCGGACGCGGGCGCACTGGTTTGGAGCGAGGATGGTGAACTTGATACCCTCCTGCGCCATGAGATCCAGCACGTTGCGGGAGACAGCGGTCTCCGCCAGCCACATGCCCTCGGGCTTGCGGCCGAAGCGATGCTCGAAATCGGCAACGCCCCAGCGAATCTGCGTGCGGGCATCGCGAGGCGACGCGAGCGGCATGATGATGTGGTTGTAGACCTGGGCCAGCGCGGATCCGTGTCCGCTGAAGTGCTCCGCACTTGCCCTGTCTGCGGCGAGGATGGTGCGGTAGGTCCTGGGCGCGGCGGCCTCGAGCCAACTCAGCAACGTCGGACCGAAGTTGTAGCTCATGCGAGCGTAGTTGTTCAGGATGCGGGTGATCTGGCCCTGTTGATTGGTGATGCGTGAGGAACCGTTGGGTGCGTAGCACTCGGCGGTGATTCGTTCGTTCCAGTCGTGAAAGGGGCTTGCGGAGCTCTGAACTTCGACCGTTTCCAGCCAGGGGTTTTCCCGCGGAGGCTGGTAGAAGTGGCCATGGACGCAGACGTAGCGAACGGGCAGAGATGGCGTCCCGTGTTCGGAAAGCGCGTCCATCAGGCTTGCATGGGAAGACGACATCTCTTCATCCTACCGGGGCCTGGGGCGGCGTTGCTTCCGCAAGCGTGTTAGAGGACCGCGCAAAAGGGGTTAGCGGGGGAGGGGGGAATTGCGAGTTGGGGCTTGGCGATGGCTGGGGACGGCGCTTGGCGATGGCTGGGGACGGCGCTTGGCGATGGCTGGGGTTGGGGCTTCGCGATGGCTGGGGATGGCGCTTCGCGTTGGCTAGGGATGGCGCTGCGCGATGGCTGGGGATGGCGCTGCGCGATGGCTGGGGATGGCGCTTGGCGATGGCTGAGATTGGCGCTGCGCGATGGCTTGGGTTGGGGCTTGGCGATGGATTTGATTGGGCACCTTTTCGTGGGGCTTGGGAGAGGAGTGGTCACCCGTTCTTTAGTCTGCTTCTTCGAGCCCCGTCCGCTTTTGTTGAAGGGTGTCCAGGGTGCACGTGATCACGATGGCCGCGCTGTAGGCGACCAGAGCGCCGGTGCTGAAGTAGCGCCCAAGCAACAGTTTTCCGGCCAGAGTCTCCCGAAATCGGTCCAACGGCGGCCAGAAGGCGAGCTTGAGGAATTCAACGGCGGTGGCGACGAGAGCGGCGAGGATGGCGAGTTGGAGAGGTCTCAGACGAACGAGTACAGCAGCCAGCGCCCAGTAGACCGCCGCAGCCCACAGGACC
>CAXTGN010000195.1:0-2173 GCA_964243455.1 uncultured Acidobacteriaceae bacterium | reverse complement strand
GCGAAGGCAGGCAGATGCAGGGGCGCGAGCCGCCACACCAAGCCCAGCGGAATGATGATCCCGAGGACCGCTGCGCTCGTGAGCCTGCGAGAGGCGGTGATGGCTCTGTATTCGACATGGGATGCCGGCTTCTTTCGCTGTTGTTCGCCATAGGGTTGTCTGGGCGCAGAGGTATGCTCTTTGCTGTTTGTGGAAGGCATTTGTTAGTCCAGCCAGGACTCACGCGGGTTTGCAGGCGGAGCCGCAGAAGCGAAGCTGGGTGTGCCCTGACCGCTGCCGTACCAGTCAACGTTTCGGGTGATGTACATGGCAGCAGCGACGGCGGCAAAACTGGCCAGTGTGCCTACAAGAAGAGCGTAGGCCTCCACGCGCAAAAGTACGTAGATGAATGTGTAGACCAGCGTAAAGACCGCGAACGCACGACGAGCCAGTTTGCGGCTGCGGAACACCCATTCCGTGTTTACGGAGAAGAGCCCAACGGTAGAGCTGCCGGCGATAAGGAAGCTGAGATCGAAGCCGAGATGTTCAGAAAGGGAGAGCAGAAGGAGATAGAAGATGGTCTGGGCTATGCCTACGAGCGCGTACTGGGCGGGGTGCACGCTTTTCCCTGTCAGGACTTCGAAGAGGAAGTAGGTGAGAAAGACGAGTCCGAGAAAGAGCGTGATGTAGTGCAGGGATCGGCGTATCGAGCGGTAGGAGTCCGCGAGATGTATGCCAAGAACGGTCTTCGGCTGCTGGGAGACGACCTCAGAGGAGGCAGCGAGGAGGCCATGTCGGTCGGCGCGCTCCGTTGTGAGGCCCTCCACGAAGAAGCCGGAGATGCTCATGAGGAAGGCGAGCAGGAGGATGATGAAGAACTTGGCACCGAGGGAGCGGGTGCGAAGGCTGAAGGGGGAAGGCTGGACCTGGGCGTTTGCGCTCATGGCATTGTTCTCCTTGGATGCACTTTGTGATGCAAAGCTTGGGGGCATGCGGGGATTTCATTCCGGAGCAGATGTTTAGCTTTTCAGAGGTGAAAACTTTGAGAGGGGCGGTGCGTCTTTTTGGGCGGGGCGTGCTGCGGCGGCATCTCGAACAACCTGCTCCAGGATCTCGAGGTATTCGAGATAGCGTTTTCGACCGGAGGCGGTCACGCGAACGGTTGTTTGTGCACGGCCCTTTGCTTCGTCTTTGGTGACGCGGATTATTTTGTCTTCCTCGAGCACCTGAAGGTGGCGGGCGAGGTTGCCGTCGGTCAAGGCACAAAGCCGCTTGAGCTCGACAAACGTGAGGCCGTCGGGATGGGTGATGAGCGAAGTGAGCACGCTGAGACGTGCACGTTCGTGGATCACTCGGTCGAGGCCGTCGTAGGCGAACGGAGCCGCGGAATTAGAGTTCTTTGACTTCATCTAGGGACGCTTTCCTGGCGGAGAAGCACTGGACCGCAGCAACGCATGCCATGCCAGCTGCATAAGGGTAGGACATGGTCGCCGGTGCAAGAGCGCGTGCGTCGCCGAGGACGAGACAGCCGAAGCCGGTGATAAGGAACCAGGCACCCACCAGATACATGGGCTTTGGCATGGATCGGCAGGAGGCGAAGACGCCGAGGCTGAAGATGATCTGCCAGAGGCCAGGGAGCATCCAGAAGACGCCACCTCCGGCGTGCAGGAGGACAAAGGGGAGGATGCTGCCGGCGATGCCCGCCGGGAGGAACTGCACGACGGCCACCCGGACCATTTCATCCTCCATACCGGAGTGAAGACGTTTCGCGCGCGCCAGCATTTGTGTCGCGATGAGAGCTGCGGAGCAGATGGCCGTGGTGAACCAGATGGCGACATATTGCGCCGGGCGCGCTTGAGGGTCAGGGAGGCAGCGGCTCTGGAAGGCACCGGCGAAGAGAGCGAGGAGAGCAGTGGCAGAGAGGGTGAGCGGACCGTAGCCGCGGAACTCGGTGGTCTGGGCGACCTGCCGACGGATGCTGCGGATGTCAACGAGGGCTCGATTGAGGTCAGTCATAAGGGGCTCACCTGCTTTGTATGGCAAAGCGTAGACTTTACATTGCAAAGTGTCAAACCATTTTTGAAAGCCATCAATCGATGGGTCCGCGTGGCGGGTCGCAGGCTTGGTACATGTATGTCAGCTCGCTACGGAACGAAAGGAATGACACCGGCCGGAGGTATAGGATGGGTCATCT
>CAXTGN010000194.1:6520-8668 GCA_964243455.1 uncultured Acidobacteriaceae bacterium | reverse complement strand
CTGGTAGCGTGCTCCCCCGAATCGATGCTGGTCCCGACGAAAGGCACATGCGCCACCAAAGGTCCGATCACAGTTCTCGCCTGCGCCATCGCGTCGGTCGTATAGGTAAGGAGATCATCCATTTCGCCGAGGATGATCGGGTAGGCACCATTGTGCGTTCTTCTCTCAAAAAAGCGAACAATCTTTACTTCGCCTGGCGCCTGCGCTTTAAGCGCTCCCAAGAACTGGAAGCTGGCCTGCAGCTCCGTACACTCCAACTGATCGACCAAATGAGCTCGACTCACTACTCTCAGCCAATCTGCGAGCAGAGTCCTCCCACCAAATCCAACGGGTGCCATCAGAACGACACGCTGATGCTTCCGAACTGCATTATCCAGTTTCCGCAAGCTGGTTTCATTCGCACGAAGAAATTCTCGAATGATCTTCAACAAGGGCCCGGCTTCGATCACAAAGCGTCCCGACTCGGAACCGCTGCCTGCAGCGTAATGAACGAGCGAAACGGCGGCGAACTTATCCGTTGGATTTGCTCTTCGCGCTGCACCTAGCGCCGCAGAAATGTCTGCCCCGACAACAGAGCACCATAAAAGGACGTGAAGACCTCAAATGCCGTCTCGTTGTCAACGGGAAAGGTGAATCCGGCAAACTCTTTTGCTGACAGAACACTGACATCCGCGCTGTCGCCACCATGTCTTCTTCGACGGACGTCGCTAGCCTTCCAATGTAGCCTCTGCAGCTGGGCTTTCCAGCCAGCCGACAGAGTGAAGTTTACTTGGTAGGAATCGGCTAGACCCGCGACGTCAAATAGAAACGTCTCAGCTCCATGCGGTCGCACTTGAATTGTCAGCGAATCGTACGATCCCTGGTCTATCTGTAGCCCGCTTCCGTCACTTGGGAATCGTTCTCCAATACAGCGGGATAGCCTCAAACTTATCACTGGCACTCAAAGCCGCTGGAGTGATGATGTCGGCCACCGTTTGCGTGAGCAGCAACCCCGTCACTGCGCTGTAGGAATCCGAATACAGTTGCGAGCAAATCAGTGCCCGTCTTTGCGCCCGAAATGACGTGATAGGCGAGCGCCAAAGACCCCGGAATGGTCGGAGATAAATATGGAAGATTGCGGCAAAGCGATACTTCTCATTAGCTCGAACAGCGGCCTGAATTGCGATTCCGCCAGCGTGCCTCTTCATTCTTCAATCCCCCTGGCCGCCGGAGACGTAAATGATGCTTCCCGAGGTAGGCGTAGATCGGGGGAATATTGGACCCCGTGCGTCGTCGCTTCCATCACGTAACCGTGTCCTAGATAGACGGCTGCATGTTGCCAACGGGCATCGTCGGGACTAAAGCCGCCGCGATCCTGTGTGTTGATGATTTGTTTGGTGACAGCATCCGGCACTACAGAGCTCACGAGGAGCAAGTCCGCAGGCTTCCAGTTCTGGATGTTCGGGTACTTACCGAATCACGAAGTTCTGAAGGGATAGGTCCAGGCGGATTCCAGGGCGAATCTGGGTGAGCATTGTCCGCAGGTGACAATATGACCTGAGGCATGCCCATTACTATTTACAAGTGGAGATTTCGACCGACTCGATACGGCCGTTCTCTTCAGAGACTTGAACTTCAGCCCCAGTCTTTAGGCCAATGTCCTTGGCAGCTTGCCCGCGATAGCTGCGGATCTTGTCGAAGGTGAATGGGAGATCGCGGCGATGCACACCCGAACCGGTCGAGACGAACGCCAGACCGTGGTCAGCGACCAGAACAATCTTCCCAGTAAAATTGGGCATACATCTCCATCTTCCTATTGGACGCTGATCACCTGCGGAAAGTCAATCATCAACCGCGTCAGAACAATCCCATTGCACGCAACTCGGGTCACTACCATATCGGCGGAGGGCGTCGGACGCGAACTTTGTGGAGGTTTGGGCCGCCCCCACAGATCGGCCTCCCTTCGCCTCAGGTTTCTGATAGCAGATTGTCAACAAATATCGCCAATGGACCGGTTTGCCGACTGAGCTGACTCATAAATCCTTACGGTCAGCAAAATCGCTCTGTGGCAGTTCGAGATATGGAAGAGGTCACGCTGTGACGCCCGGGGGCCTTCAGCTACCTATACTTGTCACTCAGGCAACCATCGCTAGAGCGCTTCGGGGGTGT
>CAXTGN010000194.1:3673-6510 GCA_964243455.1 uncultured Acidobacteriaceae bacterium | reverse complement strand
CGAAGAGTCTAGACCGTCGTACCAGTGAGGTATACCCTATCGGTGCGTAACATGAGCCCTTTTGCCGGGTAAAAGGGCTGTTCTGCCGCGACCCTTTGCGGCTCTCACAAACGCTGGTTAACAAAAATAGAAAGGATTGGGCCAGTCAGGGACCTGCCGGAATGACAGCCGGGAAGCTCGTCCAGATACAGGGAATGCGTTCCACTGATTGTGAATCACTTCCGAGTAGACCGTCATCCGGAGTGACCCGGACCACTTCCCCAGACGTTTGTGGAGACTGATCATTCGTACCGGCGGAATCCCTTTCGAACAGCGCGGTTGCACTTCTCTTCACAGGGTCGCATCATTGTGCTGCCACTGATCGTGAAGAGTGGCAAGGAAAGCCTTGAAGGGCGGGTCGCTTCGAAGATTGTCGAGATCTTTGTCGCGGGCGTAGAGCGGGTAACAGGGAAAGCCGTCAGCCGCGGCGCGCTTCAGCCATTCCAACGCTTCCAAATGTTCATTCATCAGCGAATAGGCCGAAGCGATGGCATACTCCGTGTGATGAAAGTGCTGGTAGTCGCTCCCCAGGCGTATTGCTTCGGCAATCTTCTCGTGGGCAAGACGCCGGTCTCCGTTGCTGGCGGCAAGAATGGCTTCCATGCCGCGTATCAGCGCAGCCGTGTCCGTGTGATCGTTCTGCGGAGATCCGCGCAGAAAGGCGGCGGCCTCCTCGCGTCGACCCAGCTGGTACATCGCAAAGCTGGTCTGGTACGCCCAAAGCGAGGGCAGAAAGCGACGCGATTCGCGAATGCTCTGAATCGCCTCCTCATACCGGCCCGCATACAGCTGATTGATGCCGATGCGAAAGCGCGTTCCCGGATTGGCAGGGTTTAGAGCCTCCGCTAATTGGAACTGCTCCCTCGCCTTGTCGAGTAGACCGATATGGTTGTAGATGTTCCCGAGTTGATGGTGCGCATCGTCAGAGTTCGGATTGAGCCTCAGTGCGTGCTTCAGATCGGCCACCGCGGCCGCACTTGGAAAATGATTCACATGGTTCCACAGCAGGGTCGCGCGCGCGGTATAGCAGCCGGCCAACCCTGGATCCAGACTGAGGCATTTTTCCGTGGCTACAAAAGCCCTTTGAAGAGCAATGTCGTCGTTACGATCAACTTCGGTGCCGCGTGTCTGGTACTCATAAGAGATCGCAGCGTAGGCGGGCGCAAACTCGGGATCCGCAGCAATCGCCTGCTCAAATAACGCGATCGCGCGATCGTTGTCCGTCTTGTTCAGGCGCTGCGCATAGTACTTTCCCTGCAGGTACGAATCGTATGCCGCAGGATGGACTGCGGCATCCCGCGACAGGCGCGTCGCCTCGCCGGTCGTGAGCGCGGCCCGGACGTGCGTAGCGATATCCTTGGCCAGTTCGGATTCCAGCGCGAGCACATTTCCGAGCTTGCCGTCATAGCTCTTCGCCCACAGGTGACGGTCGCTGGATGCCTGCACCAACTGCGCGGTCACCCGAACCCGATCACCCTCGCGCTCCACCGAGCCCTCGACGACCGCATCCACGTGCAGTTCTCGCGCAATCTGCGGCACCGAAGCCGCCCCATGCCGGTACTTGCTTGCCGAATTGCGCGAGGTCACGCGCAATGAAGCGATCTGCGCAAGCTGGGTCGTGATGGCATCCGTAATCCCGTCGGCAAAGTAGCTTTGCGAGCCGTCTCCGGAAAAGTTGTCCAGCGGCAGTACCGCGATGGCACGAATGGGCGGCGCGGCATGGAGCGGGGCTCGCACCAGGACGGCAGTCGTAATTCCCGCGCCGACGATCAGAACTGCTGAGAGGACTACGGAGGTTCGCACACGCCATAGACGCGGCGGTATGACTTCGGGCAATGTCGGTGCGGGCGGCCCCGGCAAGTCGGCATGCGGTAGGTCGACAAGCGGCACGTTGGCAACGGGTAGCAACGCGGCAGGCGGCGGCTCGGCTGCCTTGATCTCGCCCACAAAACGATAGCCCTTGCGCGGCAGGGTCTAGATATAGCGAGGCTTATCCGCAGAGTCGCCCAGGGCTTCGCGAAGCCGCTTGGTGGCATTGTTCAGGCCGTGCTCAAAGTCGACGTAGGTATCGGCGGGCCACAGCCGCTGGTGCAACTCTTCGCGAGTGACCACCTCACCGGGGCGGCCGAGTAGCACCGCGAGGATTTGAAACGACTGCCCCTGTAGACGCAGTTTGCGGCCAAGCCTGGACAGCTCACCACTCTGCAGGTCCAGCACAAACGGCCCAAATCGCGTGGTGCGGCGTGCAACGGCGACATCCATGGTGGGCTCTCGGTGGCGACAAGTCTACCACCCGGTCCTTCATGGTCATCCGCACTGCCCCAATTGACTCTGAGCCCACGCTAACTGAACCCCTGCGGACACATACGCGGATACCTCGATGATACCGACGTGTGACAGCGCCGGGATGGAGAAGCAGCGACACGTGGGCCATTGTGGGCTACATCGCACCGTCCTTCGGTGCTGGAGGAACACAATGAAGCGAATCGTCGTCTTCCTGGCCTTATCCATAGGGATCGGCCTGCTGGTGGGCTGCTCCGATACAGCAGTCGCCCCTACCCCGTCGGGTCCCCTCGTTTACTCGGCTTGGTCCGCGCCCCAGAACGTTGGCGGCCTGGTGAACTCCGCCTCGAACGATCAACATCCGGCCCTTTCGCCCGACGGACTTAGCCTGTACTTTGCCTCCGACCGGCCCGGCTCGGTGGACGGCAGCCTCGCTGGCACGCTCGACCTCTGGGTCACCCACCGCGTGACGGCGGATGCTGCGTGGGGTGCGCCGGTGAACCTCGGCACCACGA
>CAXTGN010000194.1:0-3663 GCA_964243455.1 uncultured Acidobacteriaceae bacterium | reverse complement strand
GTTCGCGCCAAGCCTCTCTTTCGACGGTCACACGCTCTTCTTCTCGAGCGAGCGACCCGGCGGCTGCGGCATGCGAGACCTGTGGGCCTCGACCCGGACCGATGTGACGGCCGATACGGGGTCGGGCGGCTGGCAACCACCCGTGAACCTTGGTTGCGTTCTCAACAGCTCCCTGTACGACGACGGCCCCACGTACTTCAAGGATCCCAAGACGGGCGCGGTCATCATGTACCTGACAACTCAGAACAAACCAGGCGGACTGGGCGACTTCGACATTTGGGCTAGCACCCAGCAGACCGATGGCAGCTGGGGTGTCCCGGTCAACGTGATGGAACTGAACTCAGCCTTTCGCGACACCCGTACCGCCATTCGCCAGGATGGCCTGGAGATTTATCTCACGTCAATGCGCACAGGCAGCGTGCCAGATAAAACCGGCGCGGCTTCGCTTGACCTCTGGGTCTCGACCCGCGCAAGCACCTCAGATGCATGGGGGACTCCAGTCAATATGGGTGACAGCGTTAATACCGGCTACGCTGATGGAGCGCCGGCGCTCTCGCCCGATGGAACAGAGATGTACTTTTACTCCAACCGGCCAGGAGGAGCGGGGCTCAATGATCTTTATGTGATGACGCGGACGAAGATCAGCGGCTAATCGCTGCTTGCATCAGCGGCAGGGTTCTTCCAGGTGTGCCGTTTGGCGGGCTCCTTCCAGACGGCCCGCTTCGGCTTCACCTGCACACCGTTGTGCTCATGCGTTACGCGTTTATCGCCGCGCGTCTCGTCAGTTGGGCCCGGTTTGTTGGCCACTCGTAAGTAACCGCGGGTAGCCCCTGTGTGTCGTCTCGGCGATGAGCGACGTCGGCGAGAACTGTTATCAATGAAGACCACTGTTCTCGATAACGGAGGATAACGAGAACACTTCCAATCGAGAAGGCAACCCAAGGATCGTTGGCCTTACGCGTTCTCGAAACATACTCTCGAATGCTATCCTCATTTTGTGCCTACTCTGACGAGTTCCGAGAAGAAAATGCCTATTAAGAAAGCGGCGGCGGGCAAAACGCACAGTCGAGGCTTCCTGATCGGCTACGCGCGAGTCTCAACGCAGGATCAGAACTTAGAGCTGCAGACCGAGGCTCTCCGCAAGGCCGGCTGCAAAAGGATCTTCGAAGACCGGGTGAGTGGGACCCGAGCGGAGCGCCCGGGTCTTACTCAGGCGAGGGAAAGTCTTCGGGCAGGCGACACTCTTGTGGTCTGGAAACTGGACCGGCTTGGCCGGAGCGTCAAGCACTTGGTCGGTCTGGTCGGCGAGCTGCAGCAAGGGGAAGCTCACTTTAGAAGTCTCACCGATTCCATCGACACCGGAACCGCTTCAGGCCGATTCTTCTTCCACGTCATGGCGAGCCTGGCTGAGATGGAAAGGGAACTCATTGTCGAGCGCACGCGCGCGGGTCTGGAAGTCGCGCGCCAGCTCGGCCGCACCGGCGGCCGCAAACGGCAGATGACCGAAACCAAAGTCAAAGCGGCAAAGAAGCTGCTGGCTAGCGGGGTTCCGGCGCGGGATGTGGCCAGCAATCTGGGCGTTTCCATCCCTACTCTATATAGATGGGTCCCCGCGTCAACGCATGTGTAGCATGCTCACCCTTGGGTTGGGCGCCCGCTACTGGTGATAATGCGACTTGTAAGGACCAATCCTGAGACTGTACTGGCACCTTCGCCCTTACTCTACAGAAGGGTTCTTGGTTACTCAGTCAGAGTCAGTCGATGCAAGGATCGAGAGTGCGCGAAGTCGGCGGTCAAAGAGGACGGCGGTCCAGTCCCCGGTGACGTTGGCAAACCACGGAGTCCAATCGCTGTACGTGAAACAGTGCCAGACTTCAGAGAATCTCAAGCCAAAAAGCGCCTCGCAGAACGCAAGCGAGCTTTCTTTCTCTGCTCGCCCGTCACCTTGAGGAGTGGTGTATGCGCCGCCAGCATAGAGTGCCTTTGCTAGTTCCCCGTCGAAAAGAAAGGAGCTTCTCTCTTGGAAGTTCTCGTCAGATTCGGTTCCTGCGATCTCATATTCTTCGTCGACTCCGAGAGGCCCCAAAAGACGACCGGAATGCTCAGAGTTCAGCATCACCGCGAGCTGCTCCGAACTCAAAACGTCCTTGAGCCTGCGAACCGAGAATGCGGGATTGTCCGGCTTCGCTTCCTGAATCTGCAGTTCCGGAAGAGCATTCGAGATCTCATCCCGTTGTAGCAGCTGTCTGAGTATGCCGAATTCTAGGAGTCTGTCTCTAGAAGCAAACCAATCGAATTCTTCGCTAGTTCCTACATGAAATGAAGCGAAGAGAGCTCCTCCGTTTGTGTGAGTTTCGCGAAGTCTACTCAGGACTACATTCAACCGAGGCTCGTTCAGCTGTCGGTGCTCCAGAGGAACCTGCTGACACATCGCTCTTGCCTGCGTCGAGGTCGGTCTCTTTTGGTTCGGATCTGGAACCAGTAACCCCATAACGCAGAGTTTAGACTGTCGGTCGTTGATGAGCAGGGCATCGACAACAGCCGGGATTACTACCGAGAGACGCCATTGAAGCAAGTTGACCTAGCAACCCAGCCTCGCGAGGCTCCCCCCGAGCTCGTCACTTCCGCTAATGCGACTTGTATAGACCGATGCGATCCGTCGATAGGCTTGCCTCTTGTGCCATGACGCATTCTCCATGGAAGAGGTGCGTGAGGCTCCGGTGTGTCCTGAGCCTCACTTGATGAGCGCTTCTGCTTAATGAGCTGGTGAGGCCGTTTTGAGGGCGGCTTGAACCGCCTCCGCCACCGATGTTGTCGGCCGTTGAATCAAGCGGCTCAGGGTGTGGGAATCATCGTCCAGTGCGCCCTCAGCCGCATGAGCTTCCGCATCCGCGATAGCCTCGGCGAACACAGCCGGTACAAAAGTGCTCAGAATATTTTGGTATTCCGACTGAGAGAGATTGCGGTACCCGATCACCTTGCCGGTCTGCCTGCTTACCTCGGCGGCCAGTTCGGCGCGAGTATAGGGCTGATCGCCGCCCAGTTCTAGAACACTTGCTTGTTGACCTTCCCCGGTCAAAACCAAGGCAGCGGCCTCGGCATAATCGGAGCGCGACGCGGCAGCGAACCTGCCTTCGCCAGACGCACCGATGAAAGTACCATTCTGTATTGCGGGCTGAAGCGCGGCCGTCTGATTTTCGAAGTACCAGCCGTTCCGTAAGAGTGAGTAATTCATCCCGCTCGACGCAAGGTACTGCTCAGTCGCCAAGTGGTCCTTCGCCAATGCAAGAGGGGACGTGTCGCACTGCAGAATGCTCGTGTATGCGACGAAGGTGACACCCACCGCTTTCGCCGCGTCAATGACGGCCCTGTGTTGTTCTACCCGTTTGCCCAGATCGTTGGCCGAAATAAGCAGGAGCCTCGAGGCTCCCTGGAAAGCGGTCGCCAGTGTCTCCGGCCGCGAGTAATCGGCTTCGCGCACCTGAACGCCGCGCTCTGCAAGCGTACTGGCCTTCGCAGGCGTACGAACAGCGGCAATGATGTTCTCTGCCCCTGTTCTCTTCATCAACTCGTCAATGACGAGCCGGCCCAACTGTCCTGTTGCTCCCGTTACAACGATCATGACTCTTCTCCGGTCGGCCTCTGGCCTACAGTCAGGAGAGT